>JBIIWL010000225.1:0-3697 GCA_044338885.1 Fibrobacteria bacterium | reverse complement strand
GCGGAGCGCTGGCTCAGTGCGGTAGAGGCGGTTGAGGTCGCGCACCAAGGTTTGCAGGCCGGCATGGTGACCGCCGTTTTCGACGAGGTGCCAATCCAGGCTTCCCTTGACCTTCCACTCGTCCCACTGGCCGAATTCGAGACCCATGAATTGGAGCTTTTTACCGGGGTGCGCAAAGAGGTAGGCGAAGGTCGCGCGGGTATTGGCGAACTTTTGCCAATCGTCACCGGGCATTTTGCGGATGAGCGAGCCTTTGCCGTGCACGACTTCATCGTGTGAGAGCGGCAGAACGAATCGTTCTGAGAACGCGTACGACATCTCAAACGTGAGTTGGTCGTGATGATAGCGGCGGTGGATCGGCTCTTTGGAGATATAGGTCAAAAAGTCGTGCATCCACCCCATGTTCCACTTGTAGTTGAACCCGAGGCCGCCGGCTTCGGGGGGGCGGGTGACGCCGGGGAACGCCGTACTTTCTTCGGCGATCATCAGGCGGTTGGGGCAGCGCTTGGCGACCATGCTGTTGAGGTGCTTGAGAAACTCAACGGCGGAGCTGTTGATGTTGCTACCCCCGGGGTCGGGCAGCCATTCGCCGTCTCGCCGTGCGTAGTCGAGGTAGAGCATGGACGCCACGGCGTCAACCCGCAGGCCATCAATGCGGAATTCCTCGAGCCAATAGAGCGCGTTGGCGATCAAAAAGTTGGCGACCTCGCGGCGGTCGTAGTTGAAGATCATCGTTCCCCATTCGGGGTGTTTGCCACGCCGCGGGTCTTCGTGCGCGTACAACTCGGTCCCGTCGAACGTGCATAAGGCATGCGCGTCTTGGGGAAAGTGTGCGGGCACCCAGTCGAGGATGACGCCGATACCGGCGAGGTGGCAGGCGTCCACAAAGGTTTTAAAATCCTGCGGCGAGCCGTAGCGGCGCGTAGGCGAGTAGTAGCCGGTGACTTGGTATCCCCACGATTCGTCGAGCGGGTGTTCTTGAACCGGCATCAGCTCGATATGCGTGTAACCCATGTCGCGCACATACGGCACCAGCGTTTCCGCCAGGGAGCGGTAGGTGACCGGCTCGTCGCCTGGCCGCCACGAACCAAGGTGCACTTCGTATATCGACAGGGCCGCGTCATCGGCTTGCGCCCGCGCGCGGCCTTGCTCCCACGCCTCCGATTGCCAGAGGTGAACGGCAGGGCTGGGCACGATGGAGCCGGTGCGGGGCCGCATTTCGGTTTCGCGACCCATGGGGTCCATTTTTTCGCGCACGATGCCGTCGGCGCCGTGCACCGCGAACTTGTAACACTGCCCCGCCTTCACGCCGGGTGCAAAAATTTCCCACACGCCATGCGGGTCGCGGCGGCGCAGCATATGACTACGCGGATTCCAGCCGTTGAAGTCGCCGATGACCGCGATGCCGCGCGCGTTAGGAGCCCACAAGGCAAAGTGAACGCCTTCGACGCCGCAATGGGTCATCGGGTTGGCGCCGAGTTTCTCCCAGAGGCGGTAGTGCGTGCCTTGTGCGATCAGGTGAAGATCGTAGTCGCTCAGGACGGGTGGAAACGCGTACGGGTCTTGATAAATCCCGCAATGCCCCGAGGGTAAAAAGGCGCAGACTTTATACGCGAAAGGTTCGGCCCGATGGGGAAACACAGCCTCGAAACAGCCGTTGCCGGAGACGTGTTCACAGACGGTGACGCCGCCGTCATGTTCGATTGAGACGCCCGAATACGCGGGGTTGAAGACGCGGATGACACACCCGCCGCCCTCATGAGGTGACAACGGCTGATAGCCCAAACACGAGAAAGGATCAGCGTGTGTACCTGACTCCAACGCGCGGAGCGGCTCGAAATTCAACAGGGAGTAGGGCATACATCAAACGTACACATCACCCTTGTTTTTCGCAGGGGAAAAGGGATCCATCAACACGAAGTCTTCAAGAAGGAAAGGTGATCATGACCTTGTGGCATTGAGATTACTTCTCGTATCTCATCAGGGTGGTCCCTGTGAACTCCATAACCTCCCCTCCTTTTTTGTAGAGCCTACGGAAGGGCCCCCCTCTCCACTTCACGTGGAGAGGGGCAGGGGGTGAGGAGTAAGGCCCTAGCCTGTACAAAACAAAAAGCCTCCCGCCGTAGGGCGGGAGGCTTGTGCGACGCTTTCGCGTCTTTAATGGCGGAATGGACGAGACTTGAACTCGCAACCCCTAGCGTGACAGGCTAGTACTCTAACCAATTGAGCTACCACTCCAAAACCAAAACAATCAACCAAAAACCAAGAGACGAAAATTTAGAACCTAAGTTCGAAATTTTGGTGGGCGTTGTAAGATTCGAACTTACGACCCTCTGCATGTAAAGCAGATGCTCTAACCGACTGAGCTAAACGCCCTTGTCTGCACTGTTCTCGTCACTTTCGCTCTTCCAGAGGCTCCAGGGGATGACCACCAGATAAGCGAACAAGAGAACGAAAGGCGCGACGTTCAAAGCGAGGCTGTTGTCGGCGGGTTTTTGTCCCAGAAGGAAAAACCCGACGATGAGCAGCAGGATCGCGAAACCGATACCGAAGTAGTTCTTTTTTCCGAAAAACCGCATCGTATTACCGCTTTCGAATCAACAGGTCTGAATTGACCGGCGAACCGCCCAAAGCGGTGACAAAGATACGATGGCCTGCCACCGGATTCAAGGGGGTGCGGTGTAGGGGCGAATAATTATTCGCCCCTACGATCGAATTGGATTATTCCCGCACCCCATTGGTCTCGTAAGCCCGGATGATTTCGCGCACCAAACGGTGGCGTACCACGTCCTCCAAGCCCATTTCAATCTGACCGATGCCTTCGATGCCGGTGAGGATGCGGCGCGCGTGCGAGAAACCCGACTTTTCGCGAATCCCCAAATCGACTTGGCTTTCGTCACCGGTTAAAATGGCGCGGGTGCCGGGGCCGAGGCGCGTCAAGAACATTTTCATTTGCGAGACGGTGGTATTTTGGGCTTCGTCGAGGATCACAAAACTTTTGCTCAGCGTGCGGCCGCGCATGTAGGCGAGCGGAGCAATTTCAATGGAATTGCCGTCCCAGTATTCGCGTAGACGTTCGGTCGGTAGCATGACGCTGAGCGAGTCGTGGAGCGGGCGCATGTAGGGTGCGATTTTTTCACTGATGACGCCGGGCAAAAATCCGAGGCTTTCACCGGATTCGACAGCCGGTCTGCATAAGATGACGCGGTCGACCAATTTTTTCTCAAGGGCTTGCACGGCCATGGCTACGGCCATAAAGGTTTTACCCGTACCGGCAGGGCCGGCGGCAAATACGATGTCGTGTTCGCGGATGACTTGGAGGAACCGCGCCTGGCCGCGTGTTTTGGGCTGAACAGGCTTGCCATACCGATCAATGAGAATGGGCTTTTCCTGTGAGGGCACGAACGCTTTGGGTTCGCTTTTCACGCCGTCCTTCACGTCTCCTTTACCGCTCGGCTTGTCGTCGATTAAATGCAGTAACTCGTCGACATAAAACTCCGACAGATGTTGGCCGGTTTTAAGCGTCTCGCGCATTTTCCATAGTGTGGCAACAGCCCTTTCGGCCGCCGTTTCATTCCCGGCCTGAACGGTGACACCGGCATTGCGCGTCAGCAACCTGACGCCGAGTGCGTTTTCGATGCGCACAAAATATTGTTCCGAATCTCCCGCGAGCATGATTTTCTCGGCGTCGGAAGCG
>JBIIWL010000223.1:0-3727 GCA_044338885.1 Fibrobacteria bacterium | reverse complement strand
CTCGAGCATGGAACACGTGTACTACACGGTCGATCCGCATGAGAAAGACAGCGCGCTTCTGAAAATCATTGAAGCGGAAAACCCCGAGTCCGCGATCATTTTCTGCAACACCCGCCGCGATACGGCCTATATTCACCAATACCTCAGCGCGCGCGGCCTCCGCATCGGGTTGATCTCTGGTGAGGTCGGTCAAAAAGAACGCCAGCAGGTGATCAAGGACCTTAAAGACGGCACGGTGCGCTTCTTGGTGGCCACCGACGTGGCCGCACGCGGTATCGATATCAACAACCTCAGCCACGTGTTCATGTACGACCACCCGATCGATTCGGAAGTGTACGTGCACCGCTCGGGCCGCACGGCGCGCGCTGGCAACTCGGGTCAGGCGATTTCGCTCGTCGGGTTGGTCGAAGAAATGAACCTGAAGGCCACCGCCACCAAGTTCGGCATGCCGTTGATCAAGAAGACCTTGCCCGATGAGAAAAAGCTTCAGGCCATCATCAGCGAGCGCGCTTCGGTTTACCTCGAACAAGCGTACCGCAACCTCAAGCAAACCGAGAAAAATGGCGCGAAGCGCATGATCCCCTTGCTCGAAGATCTGATCAAGTCGGACGACGAAAAAGCCGTGCTGGGCATGATCCTTCATCAGTTCTACTGGAAGGCCTTTACGGGCAATGAAGGTGCAGAACGCGTCGATGCTAGCGCACCGCAAGAGGCTGACCTCGGTGAACCGGATGCAGCTCAATAGCGGCGTGAGCAAACACGCCGTTAGGGCGAATTTCATTCGCCCTACATACGAGCCTCACATTCGCCTCGACTGTCGACCTTGACGATGATCCACCGTATGTTGCCCGTGCTGAAAAATGCCGGGCACCGCCAAGTGCTCCGCCTCGCGGTAGCGCAGGTTTTGTTTTTGACGACCACGGTGATGGTCGCGACCGTCGGCGGCCTTGCCGGGTCGCGGATCGCCTCCTCACCCACCTGGGCCACCTTCCCCGTCGCCGCCATGATTCTGGGCACGGCGGTGATGACCTTTCCCGCCTCGTTTTTAATGGCGCGCGTTGGGCGCCGCAACGGCTTTTTAACCGGAGCGGCCTGCGGCATGCTCGGCGGCCTCACCGCTGCCCTCGGCATTTACCTCTCGTCGCTCGCGCTCCTCGCCACCGGGACCTTTCTCGTGGGCGCGTATCAGGCCTTCGCACAGTTTTACCGCTTCGCCGCCGGCGAAGTCTCTGACGCGCAATTCCGACCGCGCGCGATCTCGTTGGTGCTGGCCGGCGGCGTCATCGCCGCGTTTACCGGCCCGTTGCTCGCGCGCTGGGGCGGACCGCTGTTTGCGCCGATGTATCTGGGCTCATTCCTCCTTCTCGCGCTGGTCTCTCTTATGGCAATGGGCTTACTGCTCGGCGTGCGCGTACCCGCGCCAACGGCCGCCGACCTCGCGGGCCCCAAGCGCCGGTGGCCAGAAATCGTGCGTCAGCCGACGTACCTCGTGGCACTCTTTGGCGCGGCCACGGGCCTGGGCGTCATGGTGCTGGCCATGACCGCCACGCCGATCGCGATGGCCCACCATCACCACGGCCTCGATGCCTCGGCAATGGTGATTCAATTACACGTACTGGGCATGTTTGTGCCCTCGTTCTTTACCGGCTCGTTGATCGCACGCTATGGTGTATTGCCCGTGATGTTCGCCGGGGTGCTCTTGCTGGGCGGTCACGTTGTGGGCGCGCTATCGGGTACGGAGTTTTTCGACTTTGCCACCGCGCTGGTTCTGCTCGGTGTGGGCTGGAACTTCCTCTACATCGGCGGTACGACCTTGCTCGTCGGCACCTACACGGCCGCAGAAAAATCACAGGCTCAAGCCATCAACGATATGTCGGTCTCAGCCATTGGGCTGGTGTGTTCGTTCAGCGCGGGTGGGCTTTTAGCCTGGCTGGGTTGGGCCAACATGAACCTGATACTTTTGCCGTGGCTGGTGGTGGCGGCGTTGGCCATCGGGTGGTTGGGGTGGCGAAGGAAAATGAACAATGAGCAATGAGCAATGAGCAATGCTCAATCAGCACCATCGGGTATGCCGAACAATAATTCAGTACCGACGGACTTATAACCGCAAAAACCTGAGCATTGAGTATTGCTCATTGAGCATTCTCTACCGTCCCAAAAACCGTAGCGCCTCCGCCCGACGATCCTTTGCATCAGGGCACTGTGCCGGGTCCGCTTTGTAGGCATCATCGAATAGTTTTTCGGCGCGGGCGAAATTGCGCTGTTGAAATTCGAATTCCGCCCCGCGCATCATCTCGCGACAATCTTTCCCGCAGGCGGAGAATAGAACGCTCGTTACCAAAAGAGTGACCGTGAGCGGAACAATGCGGTGAGGTTTCATGCATCGCAAGATAGTTCCGGTGCCGTGGATGGAGCCCGGAGGTCGGCTCGAATCCCATGGGCCGGGCACCCGATTGCCTTTGCTCCTCCCCTCTCCCTCCGGGAGAGGGGTCGGGGGTGAGGGTACCCCCCCCGGCATTCCTATCTTTGCTGTCCATGGCCATCAAAATCAAATCCGAACGCGAAATCGCGCTCATTCGCGAATCCTGCGTTCTTGCCGCCGAAATTCTCGCCCGCGCCGGTGAACTCGTCAAACCCGGGATCACCACCGACGATATCAACACGTTCGTGCATAACGCGACCATCAAGGCCGGGGCCATCCCCTCGCCGCTCAACTACCACGGGTTCCCGAAATCCGTTTGTACGTCTGTCAATGATGTGGTGTGCCACGGTATTCCCGGGAATGAGGTTTTGAAAGAAGGCGACATCATCAACATCGACGTGACGTGTCTGCTCGGCGGATACCACGGCGACACGTCAGCAACTTTTGCCGTAGGCAACATCGCCCCCGACGCCAAGAAACTGATGCAGGTGACCGAACACGCGATGGAAGACGGCATCGTGGCCGCTGTGCCGGGTGCGTATTTCGGCGATATCGGCGCGGCGATTCAGGATTTAGCCGATGAATTTGGGTATGGCATCGTGCGCGAGTTCTGCGGCCATGGTATTGGCCGCGGGTTCCACGAAGAACCGAACGTGCTGCACTACCGTTCGCGCGATCGCGGCGAGCGCATCCGTGAGGGTATGGTGTTTACCGTTGAGCCGATGCTCAATCTGGGCAAGCCGGGTGTGTTTGTGGAAAAGGACAAGTGGACCGTGCGCACCAAGGACGGCTCACTCTCGGCGCAGTATGAGCACACCATTGCGATTACCGCGAATGGCCCGCAGGTGTTGACGCGGTTGGACTAAACGAACAAGATGAAAGATGAAATCGGGAATCTGAAAGCCCACTGGTCTGAATTTCATCTTTCAGGTTTCATGTTTCATGTTTGATCGTTGAAAACGTCTCCCCATGCTCCGCCGTCTCGCTTTCGCCCTCCTCACGCTCGCCGCATTGGCATCCGTCTCGACGGCCGCGCAGATCTTGATCCCTATGGATCAAACCCAGCTCAACCACCTTAAGGCCTACGGCGTCGCGCACTATTCCCTAACGAGCGGGCATAAGGTCGAGTGGCTGCTCAACTACCGCGGCGGGAGTTTTCTGCTCGAGGATGTTGACGCGCTGCGCCGCGAGGCCGCACGCCGCGGCGTGCTCTACGAAGACGCCGAAGACAGTGATGTGGCGCGCATCAAACAAATCATCGAAACCTCCGACATGGAGGCCGTGGTTTTAGAGAAAGCCCCCAAG
>JBIIWL010000030.1:0-12753 GCA_044338885.1 Fibrobacteria bacterium | reverse complement strand
GTTGCTGCGCGGCGGTCACCGCGTCTGGGGCACGCGCCCGCTCGCCGATGAAAGCGAAGAGTGCTACGCGGCCGATAACGAGCCCTGTAAAGTCAAGGTGACCGCGAAGGGTGTGACGGTGTTCGCTCCTAAAATGGATGCCTATGGCGTGCGGAAAAGCATTGCGGTCAAGGTGCTCGACGATGCGACATTCTCCGTGGAAAGCGCTGTGGCCAGCGAAACGGGCATGCTGTGGTCGGGTGGGGCGTGGTCTTTGACCGCAACCTTACCCAAAACGGGCACGACCTATGGTGTGCCGCTGGGTGATGGCAGCGATTGGGATTTGTTTTCGATCGTGATTCCGAAAACCTGGGGTGGGCACACCACCTTGGTGAACGAACCGGGCCTATCGCTGACCGAACACAACTTGGTGTTCACACCTGGTGGTCGTGAAGCCAAGCGCATGATTCAGGCCCCGCAAGGCATCATGGGCATGACCGATGCCGTTGAGAAGGTCAGCTTTCTCAAACATTCACCTTACGAGCGCGACGGGCGCTACCCCATGAATTGCAATTTGGCGTTCTATAACGGTCCGGGGAATTTTATGACCGAAATGGAAAGCATGGGTTCAGAACGCACCCTCAAGCCGGGCGAGGTCGCTCGCAACCTTGAAACGTGGGCGCTCCGCGACCCGATCGATTGGAAGAAGGCCAAATCGGTTAAGATCTAACGCCGGGACCCTTTCGAGTCGACACACCGTGTACGGCTCGGGCGGCGTACAGTTGGAATAGATCATACGCCCGGTTGTGGATGCGGGCCAGTTGCCGTCGCACAGTCGTGCGCGGCATGCCGGTAGCCCGCGCAATACCCCGTTGTGGCATCCCTCGATCAAAACTCAAGTGCACGAGTTGGCGGGTCACACCGTCCGCGAGGCCGCGCAAGCTGTGCAGCACCCGAACGGCCACCGAACCGTCCTCATCGTCCAGAGGCGGACAATCGGGGTCGGGTAAGAGGTAGGGCCATTCGCCGCCCGGGCGCGACAGCTGTAAAAGGCGCCCTTGCCGGGCGCGACGGGTGCGGAGTTGGGTGCGACACAGGTTCACCGCGATCTGGTGGAGCCAGGTGGTTTCGGCGCACTCACCCCTAAACGTGTTCCAGCTGCGGGCGGCTTTGACCAACACATCCTGCGCAAGGTCATCCGCATCTGCTCTGTTTTGTACATATCGCCAACAGGTGCGCCACACGAACCCGTGGTGGCGCGCATACAGGTCCCGGAGGCGTTCGCGAATCATGTCCCGCTCAGGTGCACAGTCTCGTTTTGAAAGCGTATCGTCCATGACGCCGGTCACATGCAAGGTGTGTGCCGACCGTCACACGCGCTCAATTGTTGTGCAAAGCGCATCCACGGCATCAGCCCAGAGCAATCAGGCGCAACCCACTTCACCGCTTGCACGTCCGCAGTATCGCCCTTGGCGTTCCCCGAAAAGCCCATTTGATTGTGGGTCAAGGATGCTGCACGGGATTGTGGGGGGGCTGGCTTTGCTGGTGACCATCGGCTGCGCCGGTGGTTCGTCTCAACCTTCGGGTGGTGGGGCCGCAGATGGCACGGCGTATGCGTCGTCGTCCACCCTGGACGCCGTGATGCCGGTCGGCGCAGGGTGGCGGATTTTTCAACTGGGGGCGCGGCGCGAGGCCTTTGTGCGCGACACACCTTTTGCCCCCCCATGGCGGACCCTCGCCGCGCCCTCGGGGCCGTTTCGTCCCGTTCAGGCCGTAGCCGGACAACGGGGCTACTTCCACCTTGTGGACGCGGCGTCGAGTCGATTGTGTTTGTATGACGCCGACGCGGCGTTGCTTTCCACGCACCCGTTACCGGCTGAGTTCACGCCGTTCCCTGCGGGCCGCGCGGCGGTTTTCCGCGGCGCGGACGGTGCGTTCACCTTCATCGATTACGGTTCAGGGGAAGCTTATCAGTACGCCGACCGCCAAACCATCGAGGCTGGCGCAACTCAATGGGTGCCGCGCGGCCGCGTGAAATTGCCCGCAGGCACGCGCGAGTGCGCGCAGCCGGCGGGGTCATCCGATCTGTATTGCCGCGATGCGAGCGGCGCGCCGCTCCGCTTTGACGGGGCGCTGAACCGTGCGCCCGTTCGCACGGCCGGTGAGGCCGCCCGTATGACGCCACAGGGGGCCTCGCCGTATGCAGCCTCCTCGACAGCGCTGCGCGCACGCTGGCAACCCGGTGATCACCCCACGAATTCAGGTTGGGTCTTTGACGCACTCAGGCCGGTCGGTGAGGGCGACTCAGTGTCGGTCGCTTTCGTGGTTCTCCCGCTTTCTAAAACCTGGCGTCAGGCCGTAGAAAACTCCGACGTGTTCACCGATTCCGTGTCACCCGGCCGCTGAACCATCGGGCCTGTAATTGTGATGCGCGTCTGCTCGATTTTGACCATGGCCGTGTTGTGCACGGGTTTGCTGCACGGGGCACCGACTCTGGTGACCACCATGCCGGTCGAGTGCCCATCACCCTCCTCGGCGGACTCAATTGTGATCCCGCTGGCGGCCCCAACCGTGAGGCCTACACCACCACGGTTGACCGACACCGGGGAGACCGCTCCACCGGTGGCGGGGACGGGGCAGGGGATGCCTTGTTTGATCCGCCCTGTCACCGACATCCTCACCACCCCCATCCTGCGTTTGTACGACCCGGCCACTGTTCCTGTATATCATGAAGGGGCCGAACAGGACTCTGCCTACGCGCCTCAGCCGCTGCCGACAGGCGCGCGTGCTGCGGATACGGGTGGGTATGAGCTGGCGCTCTCGGGAAGTAAATCGTTAGCGGTGACCGCGGGTGAGGGTGGTGCGGTGGGGGTGGACGCGGCCCTCTTTGTGAATGTGAAGGGACAGGTTGCGGACAATGTGTGGATTGAAGGCACGCTGTCGGATCAAAATACGCCGGTTCAACCGGAGGGGAACACCACCACCTTACGCGAAGTCGACGTGAAATATGTGCGGGTCTACGGGCGGCAGTATGATTACTTGCTGGGCGATTATTTGTTGCAGCATGGACGCGAGGGCGAAGATCGCTATTCAATTCAGGCCGAGGGCGCTCGGTTACGGTATGGTGATAACGGGAGGGCGGGTACGTTTTTATGGGCGCGGAGTAAGGGGCTCTATCACAACGATACGCTGCGCGGCGTGGATGGCAAGCAGCGCGGGTATTACCTGCGCGGTCGCGATGGCCGCACCTTCATCACGGTGTTGGCGGGGACGGAACGCGTGTGGCGTAATGGGGTCCCGCTGACGCGCGGCGTGGACTACAGTATCGATTACGCCCAAGGGCGCATTGATTTTCTCACGCCGGTGTGGGTGACCGGTGAGAATTTGTTTTCGGTTGAGTTCCAATACATGGAGAACGCGTTCCCGCGCAGTGTCGTGGGCGGCGAGGCGGCCGACACTTTGGGGGCATTTCGGGTGAGCGTGCGCGCGATTCAAGAATCGGAAGACGAACAAAACCCGGCGACGGGGTTCCCGGATGCGGCGACTCTCAATACCTATCGGCAAGCGGGTGACCGGCTGGTCTCCGATTCGCTGGGGCCGGTGGACATGCCCGCGCGGCAGGCGGTGACAGTGTTTTCGGGCGAGTGGGATGGGCAACAGGCGGGGCAGGCTCGAGCCACTGTGCTGGGGAGTTTGTACGACCGCAATTTGTATTCGGGGTTCGATGATGAGGACAACCTAGGGTTCTCGACGCGGTATTCTGGTGTACACCGTTTAGGCCGACCGCGTGATGAGGGCGGGCTCATGCGCGTGATCGTCGAACCGGAGCATGAGCACCGCTCGCGTGATTACGCCTCGTTCCGCCAATTGGTGGAGACGCGAAATTTTAGAGATGCGTGGAATCTGGAGGCCCGGGTCGGTGAACGTGACTTTGATGCCAATCGCCTCCGCGTGACGCTGGAGCCGTATAGCGGGTGGACGATCGGAGGGGGTGCCGGGTATGCGGTAGGGCGCGTACGCGATACGGTGGCGGATACGATTGCCCCGTTCAGTGGACCCGACACGGTCATCACGCGGATGACCTCACAACGGGGCGAGGTGTTTGCCGGTGTGGTCATGGGTGCCACACGCTTTGACGCCTCGGCGGAGGTCAAACAGGCGCGCGACCCGGCGCGGCGCGACAATGACCGACAACAACTCGCAGTGCAGTCCAACCTTGCCGGGTGGCTTTCACACGCGACGCTATTGCGTGACGGGTGGACCAATGGCCGCGCGGTCGGGGATACGCTCGCACGCGCAGAGTTGTGGCAGCCGCGCCTCCGCGCGGAGAGCCCCGCGCTGGCCGACCGGTGGGTCGTGACCCCCGAGGTGGACGCGCTTTACGGGCGTTCCGATTATGCAGGACGGCGCGCCGGGCTAGAAGATTCCTTAATTGACCTCGGCGCCGCCTCACGACTGCGCCTGCTGGGCTGGGGGCCCGTAACGGGCGAAGTGTATGCGGCGCGCCGTCATCAACGCGTCTGGCGACCAGATGGCACCGGTGATCGTTCGCTGTCGCCCGAGGCCGCCGTGTATGACCAAGCCGAGGCCAACCTATCGATTTCAGATTACTTGAAGGGTTATGGCGCGCAGTTGCATTACCGCGCGGCGCGCACGGCGGAAACACCACTGGTCGAGGCGTATAGCCAAGTGGCCGCAGGCCGCGGCGACTATGCGCTCGACTCGGCCCTTTATGCCCTCGATTCGGTACGGGTGTATTACCCTGTTGAAACCGGGGGCGATTTTGTGCTCGTGGGCCTTGTACGCGACAGTACCCTCGGTCAACAGCCTTATCAAGATTTACAGTGGAGCCTGCGCCTCGACCTCACGCCGGGCAAATGGCCCGCGCCTTTTTTGGTCGCGGGCGGCGTGCTCGCCGACATGGAGTTTTCTCTCGACCTAGAAACCGACCACCAAGACAGCACCGTCGACGCGCTGCCGCTGCCTCGTTTTACCGATGCGCAGATCAATGCCGTGCGTTCGGGCCGTTCACGGTATGAACCGTCGCTCCGTTGGTTTCCCGCGTCGCCTACGGGGGCGCAGCAGAGTGCCAGCCTTCATTATCGTCGCGAGTACGCTAAAGGGGCGGGGGTAAACGCCTTTTTGGAACGTCTCTCTGAATCGCGATTGGAATACCGGCGTGAGTGGCGTGACGTGTGGGAAGGCGCATGGATTGGGGCCCTGGAGAACCGCTGGCGGCAAAGTGTCGCCTCCGGGACGGCCTCGAGCGATACGCGCGCCCAGCGGGGCCAAATGCTGCTGTATCGCAGATTGCCTAGCGCCGTCACATTGATCCCCTCACTCGAATACCGTCACGTCGCGGGAGAAGACGGCGGGTTTCCCGTCGACCTTCACGGGCTTGTGCCGCGTGCGCGCTTAGAAAAAGGAAATTTTTTCGGGGGGCGCGCCTCAGCGGAGTACGGATGGCATTGGTTGCGCGGCACCGGTGACGGCGGCTATTTCGTGTCGGAAGGGTTCAGCAAAGGCGTGACGCATCGCGTTGAATGTGTCGCCCAATCCGAGGTGCGCCGCTCCTTGCATGTGAATGCGAATTATCTGGCGCGGCTTGAACCGCGGTCTACCACGTGGTCGCAGCGTTTTAGCGCCGAAGTGCGGGCGGTATTCTGATGGCCTTCGGTACGTTTCGAATCCCACAATCCTTTAGACGCAAGGTGGGCGGGTGCTGCGGCCTTTTGGTGATGGTCTGCGTCCTGAGTGCCACCGCCGTGCATGCAGACCGTGACGCGGTGGCGCAGGCTGTGTCTGATGGGTATTGGGCCGCGCGTCTAGGGGGCGATAGCACCACACGCCCCGAGGGGGCACGCACAACCTGGACGCGCGGTCCGCGCTATCGGTTGCGTCATATTAGCGCCTTAGATGAAGTCGGCCGGCCCATCGCCGGGTTTGCTACGGAGGCTTGGGCCGATGAACCCGCGACCAGGGGTTCGTTGATGCTGTTGCAACAGGCTTTGCAAACGCATTTGAGTCGCCATGGTTTCGTCTTTGCTGAAATTCGAACGGCCCTAAACCCTGATCGTACCGGCGCACCAGCGGTGGATGTCGTTCTGACTGCCGCACGGGGCGCAGCTTATAAAATGAGTGACCCCGTGCTGCGCGACACGCGAACCGCACCCACCGTCGCGCGTCGTTTAGCTCTTTGGCAAGACGGTGAAAATTATGACCCGGCGCGCGTGGAACGCGGGCTGGCGCGTTTGGGCCGCCTCGGCTACTTTGAATCCGTCGGGCAAGAAGGCCTGTATCGCGATGCCACGCGCCACGTGTTGTACCCTGTCTTGCGATTGCCCGACGCGCGGGCCAATACCATCGGCGGTTTGCTCGGGTATGATACAGAGGCCGCGGCAGGCGCAAAACTGACCGGCTTTCTTGATGTGCGACTCTTAAATATGCGCGGCACCGCGCGCGATTTTGAATTTGCTTTCGATGGACGCACGGGCCGTGAGCGTGAAGCGCGCGCGGCCTACACCGAACCCTGGGTGCTGGGCACCCCGTTTGGGGCACGCTTTGAAGGTCGACTCTTACAGCAAGACACCATTTTTCAAGAATGGCAAAACGGCCTGTTTATTTTCCGTGACCTCGATTTTAACAGCCGCATAGAGGTGGAGTTCGGCGCGCAAGCGAATCGTGACTACAGTGCCGATACGCGCTCAAGCGCTTTGTTAAGCGGCGTGCGCCTCTTGTATGATAGCCGCGATCGCGCACCTTTCACACGGCAAGGGACACGTGGCCATGCGGGCCTCACCGGACTACGCCGCACATTAGATTCAGAGGCCGCCGCGGCAGGCGTGGATAGCAGCTATCTGGTGGCGCGGGTTCAAGCGGCGGCGGAACATTGGGTCCCGCTCACGGGCCGATTAGGCCTCAAGGGTGGATTCGCCGCGGCGACCAATGTACCACTCAGTCGGATAAATTCTGGTGAGCTGTACGACGTCGGGGGTGCGCGTTCACTGCGTGGTTACCGCGAGCGGCAGTTTCAAACGAATGCCTATGTGTTGACCGATGCGGAACTTCAGTGGGCGGTGGGCCGCCGCGGCCGTGTGTTCGGCTTCGTGTCACCGGGCTTGGTCAATCGGCTGGGCGGTCGCTACGACTTTAACCGCGTATTCGGGTATGGCACGGGGTTGGAGCTCTCGCAAGGCGATTGGAGCGTCGCCTTAACCTACGCACTCAACCCCGACCGCCCGTGGGGCGATGGCTATTTGCACGCGGCGGTTGAAAATCGCTTTTAAGAGAGGGAAAAGACGGCAAGGGAGAGACTTCCTCTTCCTAAATTAAGGGGTGATGTCTCACCCGTTCTCCGATGCCGGCAATGCGATTTTTCCCGCGCCCGATGCTCAGCTCACGACCCATCAGCCACACGATGAGGCGAGTTTGTGTGCCCTCATGCGCGAGGCACATCGTGATCATCGTCCCATCACCTTTGTCGCCGCGCTGACGGGCCTAACCGGAAGCGCGGTCCCGCTCACCTCAGGCCTTCGGATTGATTTGGGACGAATGACCACAATCGCCGACCGCCCGGGGTGGCGGCGCGTCGCCCCGTTTTTACTGCTCAACACCTCCGACCCCACCCGCGGCCTCGTCGCGCCAGGGATCTCGTTGACAACCCTCAACGAAACCCTGGATGGCTTGGATTTGTGGTACCCGCCACACCCCGGAGAAATGCGCGCCTCGATTGGCGGCAATGTGTCCACCAATGCCTCCGGCCCCCGTACGTTTGCCTTTGGCGCCACCCGCGACTATGTCGACGCACTCCGCATCGTGTTGGCCGACGGTGATACCCTCACGCTGCGGCGTGGAGAGACCTATGCTCAGGGACGCCGCTTCACCCTCAAGACCGACTCACACCACCTCTTGCAGGGTGTTTTGCCGCGCTATGTTCAGCCTTCTGTGAAACATGCAGCCGGACTTTACGTGGAAGACGACATGGATCTGCTCGATTTGTTTATCGGCAGTGAAGGGATTTTGGGGGCGTTTTCGGAAATAGGGTTGCGGTTCTTACCACGGCGAGAGATTGCCTCCGAGATTTTGTTTTTCGGCAACGTGGAATCGGCGTTAAGCTGCTCCGATGGATTGCGTGGCCTCAAAGCGCGCGCCGCGGTGTATCCTGATACAACAGGGGATGGCATCGTGGCGTTGGAGTTTTTTGATGAGGGATCGCTGGCCCTGGCGCGCCAAGATCACCGCTTTAAGAGTGTGATTCCCCAAGAGGCGCAGGCGGCGGTGGAGGTGGAACTTTTTGCCGATGACGCCCCGTCGCGCGTCCATGTGTTTAGCTTGGCCGAGCGGTTAAAATGTGTGGGCAGCCTGCCCGCGGCGCTGTCGGGGGCCTTTCGCTATGCCGTGCCTCGCCGGGTTGCCGAAATTTTGAAAGAGCGGGGTCAGCCCAAATTCGGGACCGACTTTGCCGTGCCGCTCGCTTCGTTTCGTGAGCTCTATGATTTTTATGAGGCGATGGATCTTGAATTCGGAAAAGTGCCTGCAGGCGCTGTGATCCCGCGGACCGCGAAATGGGGGCATCTGGGTGACTGTCACCTGCATTGCAATTTCTTGTGTGAACATGCCGAAGATCAAGTGCTGGCGCGGGCCATTTATCTGAAACTCGTGCGCAAGGCTGTCTCGTTAGGTGGCACCATCAGCGCGGAACATGGGGTGGGGAAGAAGAGGGTTGCCGATGAATCCGGTACGGTTCACCCTTACCTGTGGTACCTGTATGGGGATGCCTACCAAGACATCGAGGCGGTCAAGCAGGTGTTCGACCCCAAGGGCTTGCTCAACGCGGGCAATATGGTGGGGTAAAAAGAGAGCGGTCAGCGGTCAGGGATCTAAACAGCTGACCGCTGATCTCGTTGTGCTGAATACTGACCGCTGACCGCTGACCGCTGACAGCTGATCCTTACTTCCAGCTGCCCCACACCTCTGGCTTTACCCCTAAAGTGGCCTCACGGCCGTTGCGGACCATGGGCGTTTTCAGCAGCAGGGAGTCTTCCGCCATGGCGGAGCGGACCCGCGCCGGTGGCGCGGCGGACAAGCCTTTCTCCAAGAAATGCCGCGATCCTTTGTCGATCAAATTGTCGATGCCCACAGCCGCCGCGATCACCTCGAACTCGCGTGGCGCCAAACCTTTGATCTTGATGTCAATAAATTGAAAGGGGACCTTGCGCTCTTTAAACCAGCGCTCAGCCTTACGAGTATCGGAACAATCGCGACGTCCAAAAATTTGAATATTCATCTGAAAAAATTCTCCACCGCCTCCGCGAATGGTTTGTAAGTCGCGCCGAGTGCGCCCAAGAGGCAAAAGATCGAAAGTGCAGCGGTGGTGATTGAGAAAAGTAGGCCGAGCAAAAGCTCCGTCACGCTCGCCGAGGCCACCGCGAAGGCCACGCATAACCCGAAGAGAGTAAGTGCCCCCACTGGATTTCCAAACAATTTGAACCACGCCACAGCCCAATCCGCGAGGTCGGTGGGCAGCCGCTCGGGAAAGCCCGGGGTTTGCCACAATAAAATTGCGGCCACCAGGAGGCATAGAAGGGAGAAGAGGCCGCAACCCAATTTGATCATGGGGGGGGAAGTTACCTAATTGGGGCCACACAAAGAGTTGGTGGCACGCATTTGGCCTTCAGCGCTCGTTGGTGAAATTCCTTGGTGACCTTCCTTTGGAGTTGGTAGTTCGGGTTTTTGACGTCACAATTTTTGTTGGTAAAGTTTAACCGGGAGGAGTTTTTAGAGCAGTTCGATAGACATGACTCAGTGGTGTGGTTCCCGACCACCCCCCCGATACGGTCTAAGATGACTGACCAACTAACCGGTAAGGCCACAATTTGAACACCAACTCGAAACTAAATCCCACACAGAAAACACCAACTCCATTTAAAGTTCAAATAGGTACTTTCCCCCCGTGACACCTCGCATGCCGCGCCGGGCCGCGCCCGACTCCAAATCCAGCGATCTTTTCGCAGCCGCCGCGGCAAAAAACGCCAAGCCGCCGCTTGCCGATCGTATGCGCCCGCGCACGCTCGACGAATTCATCGGCCAATCGCATATCCTCGGCGCAGGGCGCTTGTTACGCCGCGCCATTCAAGCCGATCGCGTCAGCTCACTCATTTTTGCGGGGCCACCCGGTACGGGTAAAACAACCCTCGCGCGCATTATCGCCAATACCACCCAATCGCAGTTCTTGGCGATCAACGCCGTATTGGCAGGTGTTAAAGAAATTCGCGAATCGATCGAGGCCGCGCGCGAAGCACGAGCCTTGCGCAATCAGGGAAGCATCCTATTCGTTGACGAAGTTCATCGGTTCAACAAAGCCCAGCAAGATGCTTTGTTACCGCATGTGGAAAACGGCACGCTGACCTTGATCGGGGCGACGACAGAAAATCCGTTTTTCGAAGTCAATAAAGCCCTCGTCTCACGCTCTCGCGTCTTCCAACTTCGATCGTTGGAGGATGCCGATTTGCTCGCGGCCCTCAAAGCGGCGATCGCCGATTTGGACCGAGGCTACGGTCGCCTCAACGTCCAAGCCGAAGACGAAGCCCTTGCACACATCGTCCGCATGGCTCAGGGCGATGCGCGCAGCGCACTCAATGCGCTTGAACTCGCGATTGAAACTACAGCGCCCGATCCACAAGAGGCGGGCGCGATTCGCCTCACGGTGCAAGTCGCCGAGGAAAGCATTCAGCGCAAGGCCGTGCTCTACGACAAAGACGGTGACGCGCACTACGACACCATTTCGGCCTTCATCAAATCGGTGCGTGGTTCAGACCCTGATGCCTCGCTCTACTGGCTTGCCAAAATGGTCGAAGCCGGGGAAGACTCGCGCTTCATCTTCCGCCGCATGATTATTCTCGCCGCCGAAGATGTTGGACTCGCCGACCCCGAAGCCCTGCGGGTGGTGATGAGTGCCGCCCAGGCGTTCGACTATGTGGGCTTACCCGAAGGTCAGTTTCATATGGCCGAGGCCTGTTTGTATTTGGCGACCGCACCCAAAAGCAACAGCACGATGGCCTATTTCGATGCGCTCGAATCGGTGCGCACCGAGCGCATCGGCGAAGTGCCCGACCCGCTCCGCGATGGCAACCGCGATAAAGAATTAGGTCACGGACAAGGGTACCTCTACCCGCACGCCTTCCGCGACCATTGGGTGGAACAACAATATTTGCCCAGTGGTTTACGGGGGCGGGTGTTTTATGAACCGGGTGCTTTAGGTCACGAAGCAGGCCTTCGGGCTGAAGTGCTCAAACGGCGTGAAGCCCAATGGGCCGCGCTCGAAGAGGCCGCACCCCGCGCGGTGGCCGCGTCCCTCAAATCGGATTGGCTTGAGCGCGCCGCCGGCGTCGGCAGCGGGGCCTTGCGTCATGTGCGAGAGGACCTGCTTGCTGCGGCGGGCCTGAAGCGTGAACATTTGGCGCTTGACCTAGGCGGGCATCATGGGTTCTTGACCTGGGAGGCCTTACGCCGTGCGGTGGAGGGTGGTGTGTGGTCGCGTTGTGCCTCACCCGAAGAACAACAAGAACTCGAAGCGTGGATTCGGCGGATCGACCCGTTGCATCGACCGGTATTGCGCATCGCCGCGCTCGACGAACTGCCAGACGTGTTAGGGGCTGAATCCGAACCGCCTCGCTTTGATGCCGTGCTCGGGCTCGGCACGCCCTCACCCGGTGTGGCTTGGGTCGGAAAAATGCGCACCCAGGTGGCACCCCATGCGATGTGGGCCATCGCGGCGCGTCGCACGGTGGTAGATATTCCTTGGAGCACATGGCTCTCCGAGGCGTCTTCTTCGCTGCGCACCCATGTGATCGACCTGACCGCACGCGCGGCACAGGGTCCCAGGGCCCAGGGTCCACAAACTCTTGGTGAGCAGTGGGAACACGATTTTCAAAGCGCTCAGTTTGCACGCGTGCAACGGGTCGTTCATCGTTATGAAGACAAGCGTCGCCTGACGCCGACTCAAGCGCGGGAGTGGCTCATGCGGGCGTCCGGTGGTCAACCATCCGGCGTCAGTGGGGATGACGCGGCGACGGGGCGGCCGCTCTCAGCTTTACGACAGGCGTTGGGTGAGTCTGATTGGGCGGTGCTGGTGGGCACCGCGACCGCCTATCTCTCGGGGGGATTGCGCGATTTTCCGACAGCCTTTGATGTGGTCTCTGCCGTATCATCAGACCCACGCGCATCCTGAAGTAATGTTTTACCCGTCGCCTTAGACGACGAGACCGATCGTGTGAATTGTTCGGGCCTTAGTGCCTCGCCCACATGCCATTCGTAAAGCCCGCGGTTCTGAGGGTTTAATTGGGTCTTGGGGGTTTTGCGCAGCCTCGTCAGAATCCGCTTGCGCGCGTCTGCCACCTGTTTGACCTGCGCGGCCCGGTCGGCGGCGCTCAGCAACCCGGAGGACTTCGCATCACCCCCCGATTTTCCCGCTTGTTCGATTTTGTCCGATTCCAGAATCTGTCGGCGTAAGCGTAAAGCCTTGATGAAGTCGGGGTAGAACGCATAGCCCAGAAGATCAAACGTGGTATCGGCGCGATAGAGAGGCTCCGGGGCGTCCGCTAACAGTGAGTACTGGAGTTTCAATAACTGAACGTACCGTGTGCCGGCGTAGTCGCGTGCTTCGACCGCGCGCAGGGTGCGGGAGAGCATCAAACGGGCGCGGGGGCGGTAAAAACTATCGGGGGCGAACACCAGGGACTCGTGTTGGTGCAGAAAGGGGACGAGCGGTGAGAG
>JBIIWL010000222.1:0-3754 GCA_044338885.1 Fibrobacteria bacterium | reverse complement strand
TTTGAGGCGGGCTTTACCACCCGGTGTGCGGGAGAGGCTGGCCATGACCTTGCTGACGTTGTTACGCGCGCTGAGCAGTTCTTGTTCGATCTGCTCGCGCGTCTTGCGCTTGCCGCGACCGCCACGTGCCGGACCGCCGGGGCCACTCGGACCGCGGCCAGGGCCACCAGGTGCGCCGCCGGGGCCACCAGGGCCGCCAGGACGACGATCACGATCACCCGGACCGCGTCCGGGGCCTGCGCCCACACCCGTACCGGTTACACCGGCCGATTGAGCACGCAGAGCATAAATGTCTTTGGGGCCATCGGTGCGCGCGGGGCCACCAGGGCCGCTCGTGCCACGATTCGGGCCGCCGGGGCCGCCTCCAAGATGACCACCCGTGCGGCCAAGGCCGCCCTGACCGGGGCCGCTTGGGGCACCCGGGCCACGGGAGAAGTGGCCGGAATAACCTTGTCCGCCTTGGCCGCCGCGATCGTCGCGACCGCGCATGCGGGCTGCGCTTTCGGCGCGGGCTTTGGCAATGCGGGCTAAAAGCGCGGCATCGGGCTTCTCGATAGAAACCTTCAGGGCGCTGTTGGGGGCCGGAGGTGCCGTAAATGTGGGAGCAGCCGGTGCGGCCGGCGTTTCCGCGACCGGTTCAGGCGCGGCAGGTGCCGGGGTTGCGGGGGCTGCGGGAGCCTCTGCAACCGGTGCTTCGGGCGCGGCGGGTGTCGGTGCCGGTGCGGAGACCACAGGGGCAGACACGATCGGGGCGACCTCGGCGATTGTGGGCGCGGGGGCAACCGGTGCGGGCGCGGCTTCGATCGGGGCGGCTTGGGCAACGACCGGTG
This sequence comes from Fibrobacteria bacterium, assembly GCA_044338885.1. Lineage (GTDB taxonomy): Bacteria > Fibrobacterota > Fibrobacteria > UBA11236 > UBA11236 > UBA11236. The sequence continues at coordinate 2,924 of JBIIWL010000222.1, read as the reverse complement.
TCGCGGCCGGTGCCACGGGTTCCGCAACGGGTGCGACGGGAGCGGTGGCAACGGGTGCGACCGGAGCGATCGGGGCTGCGGGTGCAGTGGGCGCAGTCACGACCTGTGCCGGAGGTGCTTCCACCGCGGGCTTCTTGGTGATGATCGCGGGGATGGGTACCGGCGGCGCCTTCTTGATGACGGCCTTCATCGGGATCTTTTTGCCGGACCGAACGAGGGCCTCGCGCTCTTGCTTCTGCTTTTCGGCCATCAGCAGGGGCTTCACCTTTTGGAAGGCGCCCGCATCAATGGTGCTCGAGGAGGTCTTGGCATCAACGCCGGCTTCGTTGAGAAGGCGGAGAAGAACGTCGCTGGAGACCTCATGGTCTTTGGCCAGCGTAGAAACGCGTTTTTTCAGGGAATCCGTCATATTCACGCCCAATGTAGTATTTGGGCTTTCCTTGCCTTGTTTAAGAACTGATCTACGTCAAAAGGGCCGGAATCATTCACCAAAATACGGGTTTTGCCCTAGGGGCAAGTCCGATTGTGGCGCTCCGGCACTTTTGGACGCAGGTCCCGACGATCAGTTCCGTCTGCACGGTTCCGATCGCCTAATGCGACCACCAGCAACCGTCCGGGGGGCACCCGGACCGCGCGGGTTACGCCTTCGGCTCGGCGGCTGGCGTTTCCGGCTCGATCGCCGGCGTTTCGGACTCAGCGGCCGGTGCGTCAGACTCAGCCGTAGCCTCGTCTTCGGACTTCTTGAACAAGGACTCCAGATCGGAGAACTTGCTGGCGGCAGGCGCGGCAACCGCGTCGTCCGCGACGGCGACGGCGCGCGGCTTGAAGAGGTATTCGCGAGTCGTGTCATCGAGCGCGGCGAATTCAGTTTCACCGTAGATGTCGAGCTCGCGGCCAACCATCTTGCTGGCCAGACGAACGTTTTGTCCGCCGCGACCGATGGCTTGCGACAGATCTTCATCGGCCACGATCACCACCACGCGGCCATCGCCGATGTCGGTGATCTGCTTGATGTTCGCCGGCGAGAGCGAGCGGCGGATGTAGACGTGAAGGTCTTCATTCCAGTGGATGATATCGATGCGTTCGTTGCTGAGTTCGCGTACGATGGCTTGCACGCGGTTGCCCTTCATGCCGACGCAGGCGCCCACGGGATCAATGCGTTCGTCCTTGGTGGAGACGGCGATCTTGGCGCGGAAGCCGGGATCGCGTGCCACGCCGCGGATCGAGACAACGCCGTCACCGATTTCGGGAACTTCGAGCTCGAACAAGCGGGCGAGGAACATGGGATGAGTGCGCGACAAGGTGACCTGCGGGCCCTTGGTGTTCACGCCCACTTCGGAGATGTACGCGCGCAGCGTGTCGCCCTGGCGGTAGCGCTCTTTGCGGATCTGCTCGCGCAGCGGCAAGATGGCTTCGGTCTTGCCCAAGCTGATCAGGATGTTGCCGCGGTCGACTTGTTGAACTTGACCCGACACGAGCGTGCCGACCTTGTCTTGGAAGTCTTCGAAGATCTTCTCGCGCTCAGCATCGCGCACCTTTTGGAGCAGCATCTGCTTGGCGGCTTGAATGGCGGCGCGGCCGAAGTTCTCGATGGGGATTTCCATTTCGAGGTAATCGCCGGCGGCGGCTTCTTCGTTATACTCTTGCGCTTCGTTGATGAGCATGTAGCCTTCGTCCACCGAAGCCACTTCGTCAGCGGTCAGTTCGGCATCGACGTCGGGATAATCTTCCACGACGGTCACACGCAGAAAGACGCCGATCTCGCCCGACTCGGCGTCGATATCGGCCTCGATGTTCTTCTGCAGGTCGAGGTACTTGCGCGCCGCATTGACGAGCGCCTGCTTCAACGTGTCGAGGACGACACTGTTGTCAAGGTTCTTCGTCTTGGCGATCAGGTTGAGGTTTTCCAGGAGGTTGTTTTCCATGGCGTATTCCTTGTTCGTTACTTCTTACGGCGTGAGATCAGGACAGTTTGATATCGATCTTGGCCAAGGCCACGAGCGACATGGGGATTTTTACGGCGCCGGCGGCGCCTTCTAAGGTCACTTCGTCTTCTTCGGCAGACACGAGTTTGCCCAAGTACATGATTTTGCCGTCGAGTTTTTCGCGGCAGGTCACCTTGACGTCGCGGCCGATGCTGCGGCGCCAATCGGCTAAAGTTTTAAAAGGACGATCAAGGCCCGGGGAGGACACCTCGATCACGTAGTTGTCTTCGCCCAGCCAGTTTTCGGCATCGAGGACGGCGGACACTTCGCGGCTGACGCGGGCGCAATCATCGACGCTGACGCCGCCGGCTTTGCCGACGTAAATGCGTACCATGCGGCGACGGCCTGCGCGGAACAGTTCCACGTCGACGAGGTCAAGCCCGTGCGTGGTGCACACGCGGCGAGAAAGTTCAGTGATTTGATCCAGTACATCCATCTTCGTCTCAATTCTTCCAGTGTCGCGCTGAGTGCGACACGTTTCTTCTGGCCCCGCGCACAGCGCGACACCCTTCGTCAATCAATAACCCCCAAAAACACGACAAAAAGCCCTAAAAACAAAAAACCCCTCTCGGGGAATCCCGAAGGGGCCTTCCAAGCGAACCCGATTTTTTGTGCCGGATTCACCCGTTTCGCCAGCGCTCGGCCAGCAAAACCACGAAGACATATATAGTAGTTTTGCCGGGGATTAACAAGGTTATTGTTTTTCACATGTGCTGAAATATCAAGGAAATACGCGATGATTCAAGGTTTTTTGCTGGTGTTGATTGGGGGGGCGGGCCTGTGGTTCACCGGGCGTCACTTGAAAAAGGCGTGGGCCCAGGCCCGTGCGCAACGCGGCCAAGTCAAACTGACCGAGCTGATTTTTAACCAAGGGCTCAGCCTCTTGTGGTTCGGCTATCTGCTCGCGTTCTTCGCGGGGATGATCGTGAATAATCTTCT
>JBIIWL010000221.1:0-3779 GCA_044338885.1 Fibrobacteria bacterium | reverse complement strand
TATGTGCTCAACGGGCTCGTCGGCTCCATTGGAGTGCGCCCCACGCTGGAGGCCATCCGCCATGGCAAGACCGTGGGCCTCGCCAACAAAGAGAGCATGGTCATGGCGGGCGATCTCATCAATGCCGCCTTGCGCCGCCACCCCGAGGCGGGCCTCGTCCCCATCGACTCGGAACACTCGGCCATCTACCAGTGCCTCGCCGGTCGCCCCACTGAGGAAGTCGACTTTGTGCAGCTCACCGCCTCGGGCGGCCCGTTTCGCGAAAGACCGCGCGACACCTTCGCAACCATCACCAAGGCCGACGCCCTCAAGCACCCCACCTGGGTGATGGGCGCGAAAATCACCATCGACTCGGCCACCCTGATGAACAAAGGGCTCGAAGTGATTGAAGCCCACCAGCTTTTTGGTGTGGACTTTGACCGCATTAAAGTGGTGGTGCACCCCAGCTCGATCGTGCACTCGCTGGTGCAGTTCCGCGACGGTTCGCTGATGGCGCAACTCGGTTGCCCCGACATGTGCGTGCCCATTCTCTACGCGCTCGCACAGCCCGAGCGCCTCGCGCTTGAGACCGCGCGCCTTGACCTCGCCACCATCGGCAAACTCGAATTCTTCCCGCCCGATTATGAGAAGTTCCCGTGCTTGCGTTTGGCCTTCGAAGCCGGGCGTCGTGGTGGCACTGCGCCCGCCGTTCTCAACGCCGCGAACGAAGCCGCGGTGGACCTCTTTCTCAACGACAAGATTCAGTTTTACAAGATTCCCGCTTTGCTCGAAGATGTGCTCGGCCGCGCGTCGATTGTGGAACTCGATTCCATTGAGACCGCCGTCACCGCGGATGCGTGGGCCCGCCGCGAGGTTGTGGACCTCGCGGGACGGTAGACGGTTGCAAACGCAACCAACGTTGATCCATCAGGTTCATGATTTTTCGATCCAATTGAAAATGGCGGATTCCGTCGTTTCGTAACGCAACACAGGACACCTTTTTTCATTCATTATTTCGCCTTTTCCGTCTTTTACACCCGCCACCGTCCACCGTCCACCGTCCCATTTCATATACTACTGCCCATGCCTGAACTTACCGGATACTGGTCCCTCCTCTACCAACTCCCCATCGGAATCATCGGCCTCAGCTTCATGGTGTTTGTCCATGAACTCGGTCACTTTTTAGCCGCGAAAAAGATGGGCGTGCGCGTGCACACCTTCTCGATCGGCTTTGGCAAAAAGCTGATCCGCGTGAAGCGCGGCGATACCGAATACTGCCTCTCCATGATCCCCTTCGGTGGCTACGTGGCCATGGCGGGTGAGAACCCCGACGAGGGCGGCTACGGCAGCACCGACGAGTTCCAATCGAAGTCGGTGCCCGCGCGCATCTTCATCGCCGTCGCCGGGCCGGCCGCGAATATCATCTTCGCCCTCGCCTTGCTGTTCACCTTGTTCCTCGTCGGCGTGCAAGAACCGAAGCCCGGCTTGATCGTCGGCCATATCGAAGAAAACTCCGCGGGCGCCACCGCCGGCGTTTTGCCGGGCGACGAAATCATTTCGTTCGCGGGCAAGCCCATGAAAGATTGGGAACAGTTCGTTCAAGAAGGCGCACTAGGTGGTAGCAAACCCTACGCTCTGGCGATCAAGCGTGATGGTCGCGATACAATGCTCACGCTGACGCCCGTTATGAATCCCAAATTCGGCGTGGCCCTCACGGGCATCTTGGGCGAATGGGACGTCAGCGTGCACAAGGTCATGCCCGGGCGCGCCGCCGATCAAGCGGGCCTTATGCCCGGCGACGTGATCAAGAGCGTTGACGGTACCCCGATCCCTTCCGCCACTGCGCTCATCGAAATGATCAACGGCTCCGAAGGGCGCGCCCTGGCCCTTGAGGTCATGCGCGGCGAGACACCCTTGAGCCTCTCTGTGTCCCCCGTGTACGATGAAGACGCCAAGCGCTGGCTAATCGGCATCCAACCCGCCAGCGTCGTACCCACTGTGCTGGTGCGCCGTGGCGTAGTGGAAAGCGCCGAAGCTGCCGCTGTCACCACATGGGGCCATGCCACCATGGTGTTCCGCACCTTCTCGCGCCTGATTACCGGCGACGTGCACGTGAAGGCACTCTCGGGCCCCATCGGCATCGTGCAGATGATCTCGGGGAGTTTGCAACAAAGCTTCCAAAAGTTCATCGAGTTCACCGCCCTGTTGAACACCAACCTCGGCGTGCTCAACCTGCTCCCGCTGGCCATCACCGACGGCGGGCTCATCTTGCTCCTGCTGGTCGAGGCCGTACGCCGCAAGCCGGTCAGCCCCAGGATCCAAGGGGCCATCAACCGCGTGGGCATCAGCTTCTTTATCGTGCTCTTCCTCTTCATCACCTTCCAGGATATCCTCCGGGTGCCGATGTTTTTGGATTAGGGCCCTAGGGTTGGTGGTCGCATTGCAGACCGTACCTTGTTGGTACCATTCGATTGGACGATTCCCTGTTAATGGTGAAACACAATGACCTCCGGGCGGTTTTTAAAACATCCCTGAATCCCACACAACACCTCCTAGGAAAGGCCCGACTACGGAGGTAACACCTCCTAGGAAGGGCCCCGCATCGGTGGTATCAACTCGTTCTACGGTCATCAGGGAATCACCAACTACTCGTAGGGCCTTCTTCGTATCTTTCCCTCCATGAAAATTCTCGTGATCGGCAGCGGTGGACGTGAACACGCCATCGGCCTGAAACTCTCCCAAGCCCCCGAAAAACCCGTGCTGACGTTCGCCCCCGGCAACCCCGGAATGGCGGCCCTCGGGACGTGCGTCGCCCTCGCCGCAGATGACGTGGAGGGCCTGCTGGCCTTGGCGCTCACCGAACGCTTCGACCTCACCGTGGTCGGCCCCGAAGTCCCGCTCGTCAAAGGCCTCGTCGACGCCTTTCAGGCCGCCGGGCTCACCGTATTCGGCCCCAGCGCCGCCGCGGCACGACTCGAAGGCTCCAAGGCGTTTTCCAAGGACTTCATGGCCCGCTACGCCATCCCCACGGCGGCCTACCGCAACTTCACGGAATACGCCCCCGCGCGCGAATACCTCGACCTCATGGGAGCCCCCGTGGTGGTCAAAGCCAGCGGCTTGGCCGCCGGCAAAGGTGCCGTCGTCTGTATGACCATGGACGAGGCATACGCCGCTCTCAACTCCATGCTCGGGCCCAACGCCATCTTCGGCGAAGCCGGCCACGAGGTAGTGATTGAAGAATTCATGGACGGCGAAGAGGCCTCCGTATTCGCCGTGTGCGATGGCACCGACTTTGTACTGCTGCCCACCGCCCAAGACCACAAACGCGTGTTCGACCACGATGCGGGCCCCAACACCGGCGGCATGGGGGCCTATTCCCCCGCCCCGGTCATGACCGCGGCCCTCTTAGATGAAACCAACCGCACGGTCATCGCCCCCACGCTGGCTGGCATGCGCACCGAAGGTTGCCCCTACCAAGGCGTGCTCTTTGTCGGGCTCATGCTCTCCACGCGCGGCGATCGCGTGATCCCCCGGGTGGTTGAATTCAACTGCCGGTTAGGTGACCCCGAAACCCAGGTGGTGTTGCCCGTGTTCGACGGCAACTTCGTCGACCTGCTGACGAAAGCCGCACAAGGGAACCTCAAGGACTATGCGGGGGGTACTGCCGCGGCTGTACGCGCGAATGATCGTTCGCCACAACACGCGGCGGTGATTGTGTTGGCCTCCGGGGGCTACCCCGGTGACTACAAAACTGGCCTACCGATCACCGGGGTGCAAGACGCGGCCGAAGTGCCGGGCGC
>JBIIWL010000220.1:0-3796 GCA_044338885.1 Fibrobacteria bacterium | reverse complement strand
ATGCCGATGGGACGCTGGGCGCCTATCACTTTGAAGAAACCTTCATCCGCGTCGCACGCTTTCATTCGTACCAAGAAGCGCAGGGCCTCAAAGAACAGGGTGAGCCGTTCTTGTGCCTGCTCTCCGAATTCACCGACGCGCTGCTCGCCAAGCGCAAGCGCGATGGCTACCTCGACTTTCAATTGCCCGAGCCGCGCGTCAAGCTCGACGAGGCGCGTGCGCCGCTCGATATTTACCCCGGCGTGCGCTTGCCGTCGCACGGTTGGGTGGAAGAGTGCATGCTGCTGGCGAACCAAGCCACCGCACGCCATTTGCACAAACACAAATTGCCGGGGCTTTACCGTGTGCACGAACAGCCCGATATTGAAGTCGTGCAAGAGTTGTGGGCCGGCCAAGCTGAATTGACCGCGCGCATCGAAGCGGGCCACACCACCACGATGGACAAAATGCGCGACACCGGCGGTTACCTCAACCCCATGGTGCAGCAGTTCTACGTGCGCCTGCTCGACCCCTCGCGCGGCGCATTGCCGCCCGCCGTGCAACGCCGTATTTTGCAGAGCATGAAAAAAGCGCAGTACTCCGCTAGCCCCTTGGGCCACTTTGCGCTCGGCTGGCAATACTACGCTCACTTTACCTCGCCCATCCGCCGCTATTCCGATTTGTGGACGCACCGGGTGATGAAGCTGCATGCACATGGCGAAAAAATCCCGCGTCAGCTCATGAACCGCGCCATCGGCGTGGCCGAAGAAATTTCTGGCCGCGAAATCGACGTCGTCAAAACCGAGCGCAAGGCGATGCGTATCGCCACCGCGTGGATCTTCCGAAAACTCGTGGGTCGCGAATTCGAAGGCGACATCAGCGGCGTCGAAGGCTTCGGCTTATTCGTCACGCTCACCAACCCCTACGGCGAAGGCATGGTCCCCGTCTCGCGTATGCGCGGCGATTACTACGAGAAGGATCTCACCACAGGGCATTTGGTGGGGGCGCGCACGCGCGTTCGTTTCGAACTCGGTCAGCGCGTGCGGGTGAGGGTCGCCAAGAGCGACCCGTTCTCGGGCCACGTGGATTTTGACCTTCTGGGGCCCGTCACCGCTCCGGCCGCTGACGCGACGACAGCCACACGGTGAGGACCAGCGCGTGAGCCTTCGCAATGCCCTCGCGCACCTTACGGCGCTCCGCATTCCGCCGCGCCGCCGCGTGCCCTTGGTCCACTCGCTGCACTATTTTCCCTGGGTCGGCGCCGCGCACGGCAGCATCAATGTCTTGGTTTTTGTGGCGCTCACGCGCGTGCTGCCTTCGCCACTGACAGTCCTGATTGCGGTGCTCCTGCCCGCGGTACTTGCCGGGTTTGGTCCTTGGCGCGGCGTGCTGGAAGCGGTGAAGGGCATCCACACGCTACCGGGCCACGCGTTCGTCAAAGGATTCAGACCCGACCTGCGCGGGCTCATCCTCGTGGCGAGCCTCACGGCGGTCAAATACATTGCGCTGATGATGATGTCGCATGATTGGCGCGTGCGCGCCATCCTCATCTTCCCCATTTTAGGAATGAGCGCGCATACGTGGGCCTTTTTACGGGCTGCACGGTTTGAACCCGTGCGCGGCCCACTGCTCGCCCGCCGGCGCGTGCGCGCCGGCTTTCTCAGCGGCGTCTCGCTGTTTTTAGTCTTCCTATTCCCGTTGCGCGCCGCATTCTTCATCCTCGCCGTCGGCACCTTTACCGCCTGGTACACCGTGCGCCGTCGTCACCCGCGCACGGCCCCGCCGCCGGCGGGCGAACTCACCTTGCAGTCTGCGGGGATGGTGACCGAGTTCGTCGAGACCTCGGTGCTCGTCACGATCGTGATCGCCGGGCTTGTGCTCGCGGTGTGGTAGCGGTTTAGCCGATCACGTCGTAAATCACGAGCTTGGTCCATAAACCGCCGATGCGCTGGCGAATCGCATCGTGTTCAGGGTCGGCCTGAAAGGCGTCATGCCCGGCCTCATCACCTAAATCCATCACCAGCGCGTGCGTGTAGGAGCGGTCGGCGATCGCTTCGCCACCGGGAGCGGGCTGCCCAAACCAGGCGAGCTTAACGGACTTGAGTTTCATCAAATCCGCAATACCGGCTTCAAACAGTATCACCTCTGCAGGCGTGAGCTCGGGCTTCAACCAATACGTGACGTTGTGGAGAAACATCTTACGGCTTATTCAAAGTCGTAGATCTTAACCTGCGTCCAATAGTCTTTCAGTTCAAGAAAATGTTTGTGGATTTCATGAACTTGGTACACGTCGTGCCCGGCGGCATCGTCAAATACCGTGACCATACCGTACGAATACGTCCGATCGATGACAGGACGATCGGTCGATGCGGGCACGCCAAACCAGCCGTGACGGATCGAGGGGATCGTCGTCAACGCGCGACCGCGCGTTTCAAACTCGCGCACTTGTTCAGGCGTGAGGTCGGGTTTGAGCCAGAAGTAAACGGAGTGAACAAACATGGGAGCTCCGGGGACGGTAATGGGTATCGGGTACTAGGTAGGAGGTGGAAAGTTTAGCATCTGCGTACTCGTTCGTCGCACTCCTGTGCGTTCCCGATGCGTGGGAGTACGATTGCAATTAATCGCTGCAGTCGCGTTACTCCTACCTCCTACCCATTACCCCCTACCCCTTCCCGCACTCCGCCACATACAATGCCCAAAAGGCGTTCGCGGCGGCTTCGTAGGAGAACGTGGCGGCACGGGTGCGGGCGGGTTCACGCCACGCCATAAGGCGTGCGGGGTCATCGACGAGTTTGAGAATTCCATCGCGGAGGGCGTGCGGTTGCGTGTGGTCGAAGATTGTGCCGCATACGCCGGGGTCTACGATCTCACGCGGGCCGCCGAGGTCGCTCACCAAACAGGGAAGGCCCGAGGCCAGAGCCTCTACCACGCTATTGCCGAAGGTATCGGCGAGGCTGGGAAACACGAACAGGTCGGCCGAGGCAAAGGCACGCGCCAAGGTGCCGTCGCGTAACACCCCTGTGAAGTGGGCGCGCCCACAGGCCGCCAGACTCTGCTTCATCTCTTCAAGGTACGGGCCATCGCCCACCACAACCAACCGCAAGTCGGGGCGCGTTTGCAGCGCCTCAAGAAACGCTTCGCAGAGTGCGGCCAAATTCTTTTCTACAGACACGCGGCCCACGTACAGCAATTTAGGCCCGTCCTCAGGCACTCCAAAGTGAACCCAGATAGCGCGATCGCGCAAGTCGGGGCGGAAGAAGGCGAGGTCAACGCCGCGCGGGAGTTTATGAATGCGCGACAGCGGAACGCCCATGGCCGCTACTTTGTCGCGGTAGGCTTCGGAAGGTACGATCACGGGCCCAGCCATCCGAGTGAATTGACGCGTCCAAAACTGAACCGCCCAAATACCCGCACGGCCCTTCATCAACAACTCGCTGTACACGATGATATCGGTGCGATAGTGCGACAGGGTGCGAATGCCCATCACCTTGGCCGCCAGCATGCACATCGTGCTCACCGGCCCGGGGGTCTCGAACTCGATCACATCCACCGGGTGGTCGCGCAAAAAGTCCAGAAAGCTTTTTAAGCGGAGCACGACGAGTTCACTGTTCTCGTACCCGGCTTGGTCCATCGAAAAGCGGCCGGGTGCCAGCGTCATGGCCAGGTCGGCGCCATCGCGACGCGGCGGCCGGGCATGAAACGCCGGCCCAAACAAGTAGGCCTTGTGACCCATACGGCGCAGCTCGCGCAGTTGAATACGCGACGCCAAGGCGATGCCATTGACTTCGTCCAAATTATCGCTGACGCACATCACCAC
>JBIIWL010000219.1:0-3817 GCA_044338885.1 Fibrobacteria bacterium | reverse complement strand
ACCCTGTGACGGGTCGAATCGTGTTGATTGAGAATTGGCGCATCCGCTCCTTTTTGGTGACACCCGAAAAGTTGTTGATGGGGCCATACCACGGGCCATGGGAGGACGACGGCACCTCTATGGACTACCTCGGTGTTGGCGTCCTGATTCCCAACTACCACTTTCACAAAGACTATACGGGCGACGAGGGCCCCAAGCACGCTCATGATCACGATGAACATGAAGAACATGATGATCATGAGGGCCACGACCACTAGAGCTCACGCCACACCCTGCGCGCAAGGCATTGGCGGACCTAAAAAAGGCCGGATGGAAATACCATCCGGCCTTTTTTAGGGGTAAGGGGCGCGTTGAGTTCGCTTGATTAGGCCGTGAGGCTTAAGCGCGGAACTCAGCCTTGGCCGAGGTGAACAGGATCCAGCGCGGGGGCTTTTCACTCGGGTCGGCTGGGAAACTCACGTTGACCGAGACGCCTAACCCTTGTTTCAACTCAATGGGTTTGTCGAGCCTAAAGGTGTTGGCTGCATCGGGTTTGCTGGCGTGTTCGCCGAATACGCCGAGTTTATCGAAGGCCTGAATCAGCTTCGCCCCGTCGTACAGGTGAACGGATTGTATGGGCGAGCGCGAGGTGTTGTGAAAAAACAAAAAGACGCGCGAGAGTTTAGGCGTTTCGCCGTTGAGCAAGCTGGGGGCTGTAAAAGGGATGTGGAACCAGTTGGTGGTCGAGTCGCGGCCCCAGAACGTGGCGCCCCACCCTTTGCGTGAGACTTCTTCGATGCGGGTGACGTATTCGGGTTCGGCGGCATTGCCGTGAACAGTCAAGACGGTTTGAACAGGTGTGCTATCGAGGGGGACTCGGGTGCGTGCGATTTTCATGGGACTAGTCTAACATTTTTGAGAGGGAGGTAGTAGGTGGTAAGGCTAATGGCTAATGGCAGGGCTAATGGCTAAGGGCAAGGAGGTTGTACGTAGGCCGAGGCGGACCCCCTCTACGTTGATGGTTCACTCGATACCGCATCCCCGCCAAATGTCCGGTTGTTGCGTGGCTATGCGCGATTAGCTGTTAGCCCTTAGCCCCTAGCCTCCCAACCCTACTTCTTCGTCCGCGCCTCATACTCTTCCGCCGTTTGCATCGAGGGGCCGTTGTCCCGATACACCGGGGCGAGGCTGTGAAGGTACTGGTAGAGGGCCCGAATATCGGTTTCAGTCATGCGGCGATAACTGCCCCAGGGCATAGGCGAATCGGGGAAGCTCGCGCCACCTTGTATCAGGCTCACAAACTGATCTTCCGAAAGGTTTGTGATCACGCCGGTGGCTGAATCGGGTGTCAGGTTCGGCGAGACGTAAACGATGCCCGGTCGCTTGCGCGAGGTGAACGGCATGCCGCCCGAGAACGGCGCGCCCATAAAGGCCCCTGTCTTCAGGTTGCGCGGGCTGTGGCACGATTCGCAGCGGCCCACCACGTTAGCGATGTACGAACCGTATTCAGCCGAGACTTCGGGTTCAAAACGCTTTTTGATGGGGGGGTGCTTCGGTCCGTAGGGCTTGAGGAAGTAGGCTAAGGTAATGCGCCCCAAAATATTGATGTCTTTGCGAGGGGCGACACCGGGTTCGGCCTTGATGGACCGCAAGTAGGAAAGAATGGCGACGAGGTCTTCCTCGGTCATGTCTGCATAGGTGTCTTTAAACGGCAAGGCGATGCGGCCTTCGCGGTTGACGCCGGTGCGCAAGGCCCGGGCGATCATGCCATCGCTCACCGCCCCGAGGCCCGTGGCACTGTCGGGGGTAAGGTTGGGGGCGGTCCAATCGCCGAGGAAGGTGATTTCGCCCGTGCCGCCGGTGAGCGGCACGATCTCGCCCGCGAACATCTTTTCTTTGGCTCCATCGGGGGCGTGGCAGTCGGCGCAGTGCGCGGGGCCGTACACGAGGTATTCACCGCGGGCGATCACCGCCGGGTCGTCGACGGCCCGCGTTTTAGGGAGAGGCACGTCCCACGTGCGGAGGTAGCCGTGACCGGCGTGCAAGGCGATACCGGCCACAGCCGCGAGCAGGAGGGCGACGAGGGCGGCGACGCCCCAGGCGATGCGTTTGATCCAAGGGTTCATGGGCTGAAAATCTAACCCTCGCGCCGCCTCTCGTGGACGCATAACCCTCGCGCCCGCCTTCCGGAGCGCGGAAATTGTCAAGCAAAATTTGTCCAATCTCTGCCACATTTTTTGGGGGGCCGAAATTTTTTTTTGACCCTACGGGCCTGTGGGCGCCGATCATTCGTTTTTCATTCTGCGTCAACGACTTGAGCGGCGCAATCCCCGAAGGCCCGCGGTACCCGGTGACCGAAATACCACCCACCAAAACCATAGGGCTTTCGGTTGAACCCCAATAAAATCAAGGGTTTAATCTGTCTTTGACCATTTATATCAAGATGTAATATCTGTTACGACTGTGTGAAGCAAAGTGCGGGGATCGAGATTAGATTCATCCCCACATTGTTTCTCCCACACTTCTCGTCCGCCCGGAGGACCCCCCATGCGTTTTGAAAGACAGTTCACCCGCGAAGGCGCCAGCCCCTTTGACTCCGTTCAATACGCATGGCGCAAATCACAAGTCCGTTCACTCGATGCTTCGTCATCGTCGGTGATGGATGTGGAAGTACCGGAGTTTTGGTCGCAAACCGCGACCGATATTCTCGCTCAAAAATATTTACGTCGTCGTGACGTACCTCAAGATGCGAAATCAGGTTCGCCAGGCCCGGCGACAAACGGCGAGAACAGCGTGCGCCAAGTGGTGGATCGCTTGGCCGGTTGCTGGCGCCATTGGGGCGAGACCCTCGGTTATTTCGACAAGCCCAAAGACGCGCAGGCGTTCTACGACGAAATCGTTTACATGTTGCTGCGCCAAATGGTCGCGCCCAACTCACCGCAATGGTTCAACACGGGCTTGAATTGGAAGTACGGCATCACCGGTTCGGCACAAGGCCACTATTACGTAGACCCCGCGGACGATCAGGTGAAGGCGTCAACCGATGCGTACACACGCCCGCAACCGCATGCCTGCTTCATTCAATCGATCGATGATGATCTGCTCGGCGAGAACGGCGTATTCTCACTCTTGCAACGCGAGGGTCGCATCTTTAAATACGGGTCGGGCACGGGCACCAACTTCAGTGCGATTCGTGCGGCCGGGGAATCTCTGGGTGGTGGTGGCGTATCCTCGGGGCTCATGTCGTTCCTTAAGGTGTTCGACCGCGCTGCGGGCGCAATCAAATCGGGCGGCACGACGCGTCGCGCGGCTAAAATGGTGTGCCTCGATCTCGATCACCCCGAGATCGAGGACTTCATCGATTGGAAGAGCCGCGAAGAGGCCAAGGTGGCCGCCCTCGTGGCCGGCTCGGCACTCCTGAAGACCGGCGATCAGGTGCTCGCACGCGGTGGTAAGGATGCCCCCAACCCCACAACGCCGGGTTCCGAGTTCGCACCCGAAGCCCTGTGGAACCGTGGCCGCGCGCTGATGGCGCAAGGTGAAGCGCTGGGCGACCGCGAGACGTACGACACGCATTTTGAAGGCGAAGCCTATGTCACCGTCAGCGGCCAGAACTCCAACAATTCGGTACGCGTGCCCAACGCGTTCCTCGATGCGGTGGACGCCGATGCCGATTGGCAGCTTTTGGGCCGCCTCGATAAATCCGTACTCAAGACTGTGAAAGCCCGCGCGCTATGGGACAAGGTTGGTAAAGCCGCGTGGGATTGCGCCGACCCCGGCGTGCAATACGACGACCTCATTAACGAATGGCACACATGCCCGGTCGACGGGCCGATCC
>JBIIWL010000218.1:0-3837 GCA_044338885.1 Fibrobacteria bacterium | reverse complement strand
GCACCACGCAGGGCACGTTCCACGTGGCCGAAGGCGGCTTGCCGATTCCCGCCGATAAAAAGGCCGTGCCGCGAGACGTCTTCGCCCGCTTGTTCTGGCATGCCACGCGCCCCACGCCCGAACTGACGATTCTGCCGTTCACTTCGGCATTGCCTGCACGCGATCGCGTCAATGCCTTTACGTCGCTTTTCTTGCGGCCGCGCGTCTCACCCGAGGTCCCAGGCCTGTCGCCTTACCGCGATATGGAAATCCGGTTCTTCGCACCCGCGAGCCTTGTGAGTAACCTCGACTTCGTCGAATCGATTTTCGGCAACGCGGGCGACCCATACCTGCCCGAAAACGACCCTGGGTTGGATGTCGACCATTTCTGCGGTGTAACAGGCCTCGTGTTGCTCGCGCCGCACTTGATCAATATCACCAAAAAAGAATTGGGACTCCCGCCTATTTCCAAGGCGACCGATCGTCAAAAGCGCGACGGCATGTGCTGGGAAAAAGAGACCGAGAAGTACAACGAAGGCGGCGCCTTCAAGTGCACCTTCCGGACGGCGGACGGGTTGATCCTGACGCTCATTGCCGACAACTACTACGGCTATTGCAAAAAAGAAGTAAAGACTCAGATCGGCTTTGCGGCCAACCTGATCGGCCGTGTTGAGGAAGAACATTCTGGCGGTGCCCTCGTTTTCCCCAGCTACAACTTGGGTGATGTGATCCGTGGCAGTTCGGACTTTGTGGGCGTAAAAGGCTACACCTATGAGAAGACCCTGAAGTCGCTCAAAGGGTTGGTGATGCCGCAGGACGATGGCTATGCCATCGACAATGCGCACCCCAGCGTGATTTACATCCCCGAAGATGCCGACATCAGTTTGCCCGATCAAACCGTCTCGTGGAAAAAGAACGGCAAGACCATGTCGATCTTGCTTTCGCCCGAAAAGGTCTACATCTACCCCAGCGGGTATAAGGCCCGTATGGAAAAGCACCCGGGCGCCGGCACGTGGCGCTTGGTCGGCACGCGTGCCGAGGGCACCCTGTGTCATAAGCCCTGCACCGTATCCGGTGGCGGTAAGAGCGAGATCTCCAAGTCGGTCGCCGATGGAATCCTGTACCGTAATGTCTACGTGCAAGATTTGAAAAAGGATTTCGACCTCGTCGAGAAGATCATCAAGAAGGATTACTCGACCCGGTTCCGTGTTAAAATCAAGAACAAGCCGGTGTCGCGCCCGTTCCTTTCGCCCTTGCGTTCGCTGGGCTCTGTGGTGCGTTTGCTCACGCCCTCGCCCGAATACACCTCATCGTTTAACGAATGGCTGCGCGGGATTCCCTCGCATGTGCGCAACCTCGCACTGCTCGTGAAGCGCGGCTATCGCCCCGAGTGGGGCGATGATTACCGCGGCCACTTCTCGGTTGACTTGCTCGATGGCAAACCCGGCAATGAGTTGGTGTTCGATCATAAACACATGATCAACAGCTATCTCAAGTCGGGCGCCGACCCAGAAGGCAACTGGATGGTGTTCCGCCTGCGCTCCGACTATGTGCCGGCGCGCAAGTTGCAGATCGAAGACGATATCACCACGTCGGTGACCTTGCCCTCCCCGCTTGAGGGCGGCCAAACCAGCTTTAAGTTTGTGGAAAACTGCGAGTACCGTTTGTTCCAACGCCCCGATGATGCCATTCATCCGGGTAAGGACAAACAAGCCGAGGCCGACTTGGCCGGCAGCGCGCGCTTTATTTCCAACTTCGAACCGCTGCCGGTCTCCGAAGCCAAGCGTATGGTCAACCATGTGGTGGAGTTCGACAAGTTCACCGAACCAATGAAGGGGCGCATTCGCGCCGTTGCCGAACAAGACGAGGGTTGGTTCGTGGCCTCCAACGCGCCGCGCATTGTCGCGGGCAAACCGACCGCCAACGTCCGCTACTTGCAAGACCGACCCGATGTCGTCGACCCACGCGAGTTCCACATCGCCCAGGCCGGCATTCGCCTGCGCCGCGGCCTGGCACCCAACGAGCCGGTGTGGCAACCCGTTCAGGCCGTGCTCGTGGGGCGGCGCAACAACCCCCCGGAAAAAACCGCCAAGGGTACCACCATTCCCCCGTTGGCCGTTTACAACCCCCTGCACTTTCAAGAACTGCCCGAAGCGTTCATGGACTTTGTGGCCAGCTTGACCGGCAAATCGCCCTCGACGACCGGCGCCGGTTCAGAAGGCGCGATGACCAAGGGGCCCTTCAATGCCCTGTGGTCGATCCATGACCTCAATAATGCGTTCCTCTCCTACGCGCTCACGGGTCTTCAAGTGTTTAGCACGCCCGCCGGCCACGTCGGCCATAAATATCAAGTTGATCATGATATCAGCTTGCTTGTACCCGAAATTTGGTCGCGCATGGCGGCCGATGAACGCGATGCCGGGCACTTGATCGCCGGTGGGTACCTCGAACGCGTGAAGGACTTTAAGGTCGGTGAAAAAACCATCGCCGCTTCGCGTTTAGGATGGCGGATCAACGAGCGGTTCTTGCACAGTTTCTTTGGGCGCGTGTTCAGCGAACCGACCGCCGTGTTCCCCCCGGACATGCTCAAGCCTGAATTGCAGAGTAAGGAAGACTTCATCGCCGGTGTGGCCAACATCGTCGAAGGCCAACGCCAAGCGGCGCTGTTCTACTTCGAAGATGGCAGTGTCGAAGCCGCGTGCCCGCCGCTGAAAGCCCTGCTGAATATCATGGCCTACGGTCATTACAAGCACATGACGCTTGAGTCGAAAAAGCTGCGCGCCTTGTTTGACACCACCAATATCCGCAAATCGGATTGGTATATGGCGCGCCTGGAGCGCCAGAAGCTGTCCGATATCGAACAGTGGGCGGCGCGTGCGGCCTATTTGCGCGCCTTTATCAGCGAGCCGTATAACCGGAAGCCCACCCTCGATCTCAAGCTGACCGAACGCTTAGCCACCGCCGAGAGACTTTTGGCTGAGGCCAAGAAACCCGGTTACGTCAAAACGTTAGTGGGCACGATTGGGTTGGATGAGGTGGATCGGAAGGGGTAAGCCGGCAGCTTACAGCGGTCAGCGAAGGCAAACAACCTTGGTCAAAGTTTGTTCAGGCCCTCACCTGCTACCCCCCATAAAAAAGGAGCGACCATTGGTTGCTCCTTTTTTATGTGCCGCTGAACGCTGACCACTGACCGCTTTCGAGCCTTAAAACGCCCAGCCCACGCCGAGGTTCGCAATGGGCATCCACTCGAACCCCCACGTGCCTTCGTCGCTGGCGCCCGTGTTGCCTTCGCCGCCGTAGGAGTAGCGGGCACCACCCATGAGACCGGCTTGAATTTCGGCGGCAAGACCGAACGGCAAGGTGTACTTATACCCGGCAAATGGGCCGACCATAAACTGCTCACCGCGCCCCCACACATCATCGCCGAAGGTGTTGAAGAAACCGCCATCGGTCTCCTCGCCTTCACCGTGGGCCCAAAGGCCCTGGAGACCGACATGCGGTTCGCCAAAGCGAACACGCGGGTCGATGTGACGATCAAAGGCATAAAAGCGGGACTGAAAGCCGGCGCCATACACCTTGGCCTGTACGGTCTCGTTATTGCGCTCGTAGTCGAACTTGCCATACCCACCGAACACGGCGAAGCTATTGGCCTCCGTCAGTCGTGTTTCGAGCATGACCACCCCGATGGGTACAGACAAGAGTACGGGCTGAACCGTGAGCGTGTAATTGCGTTCTTGATACGCTGTTGATCCGGTCCCTCTCTGCGCATCAGCCACAACAGGGATAAAAACCAAGGCGAATAGGGCGAGTTTTGATTTCATAGTGAGCCTCCGCAAATCAGAGTACCCACTGCGGATG
>JBIIWL010000029.1:0-13016 GCA_044338885.1 Fibrobacteria bacterium | reverse complement strand
GCAGGGCAGGCCGGCAAACCGCGCGCGTTCGACCTCCGCGTGCGCACGCTGGAACTGCAGCGCACCATGATGGGGTCGCGCGTGCGCGGCCTTTCGGGTGCGCGTATGGAATTGCTACCCCACCAAATTGCCATCGCACACGAAGTGGCCTCGCGCCATAATCCGCGCGTGCTGCTCGCCGACGAAGTGGGCTTAGGTAAAACCATTGAGGCCGGTCTCGTCTTTCAGCGGCTGTATGCCACCGGGCAAATCAGTCGCGTGGTGATTGCGGCGCCTTCGCAACTGGTTCACCAGTGGATGGTGGAACTCTACCGCCGCTTCCACCACCTGTTCACCGTGCTGGACGAAGAGTTTTGCCGGGCCGAAGAAAAGGGTGATGCGACCAAGAACCCGTTCGCATTGCGTTCCCTCATCCTCTGCCCGGTTGATTTTTTGGCGGCCCCCGGGAGCGGTGCCAAGCGCGTCCAACAAGCGGTGGATGCCGGTATTGATCTCCTGATCGTTGACGAAGCGCATCACTTGCAATGGTCCGAAGCCAAGGCCTCGCCTGAGTACACCGCCGCGGAAGCGCTCGCGCGCGCGGCGCGTGGCGTGTTGTTGCTGACCGCGACACCCATTCAATTGGGGCAGGCGGGCCACTTCGGGCGCTTGCGTTTGCTCGACCCCGACCGGTTTACCAACTTGCAAGCCTATCTCGCGGAGACCAGTCAGTACGAAGAATTGGCCCGCTTGGCCGATGCATTGCTGTCCTCGGAGAAGCCCGAGCCTTCGGTCGCACAAGGTTTGCGCGCCCTCTACCCTCATGATGACGCTCTCGCCACGCATTTGACGGACTACCTCGCTGGCGCAGCTGGGTCTGCGGGATTCCTAGAGGAACGCGCGCGTTTGGTGGACGATTTGATCGACCGGCATGGCACGGGTCGTCTGATGTTCCGCAACCGTCGCCAAGCCATGGGCGGGTTCCCCGGCCGTGTGGTCTACCCGGTGCCGCTGGAGGCCAAGCCGTTTATCGGCGATGCCATGGGCCAATTCGGTTCGAAAAACCATACGCCTCTGCAAGCCCGCGACCCTCGCATGGCGTGGCTGGTACGGTTTCTTTCGGAAAACCCCGACGACAAGGTTTTGTTGATCACCTCGCGCAAAGAGGACGTGTTCGTTCTTCAAGAATTATTGCCGACGTTGACGACCGCCTTGTTCACATCGTTCCATGAGAACCTGACCATGACGACGCGCGATAAAAACGCCGCCTGGTTTGCGCAACCCGAAGGGGCGCGGTTGTTGATTTGTTCCGAGATTGGCAGCGAAGGCCGCAACTTTCAGTTTGCCAAACATTTGGTGTTGTTTGATCTGCCTGCCGACCCCGGTGTGCTGGAGCAGCGGATCGGACGGCTTGATCGTATCGGCCGCAAAGGCGAGGTGCATATTCATGTGCCCTACGTGCAGGGCACGGCGCATGAAGTGCTGTTCCGCTGGTACCACGAGGGGTTCGACGCGTTCCGCAATACGGTGCTCGGTGCCGATGCCTTCCACGAATTGTTGCGTGCCGATTTAGAGGCGGCCGTCGCCGCCCTCAACGCCTCAGGTGCCACAGCGGCTGTGGAGGCGTTGATCACCAAAACGCGCGAGACCGCTGCCCACGTGCGCGAGACGCTTGAAAAGGGACGCGATCGCTTGCTTGAAATTCATGGCAACCGCACGGCACTGGCTGAGGATTTGATCGCGGAGATGAATGACGCGGACGAGGACCCAGAACTTGAGATTTATTTGGACGAAGTGTTCGATCACTTCGGGCTCGATGCGCAGGATACGGTGGTGACGCGCGGTCACTTGGTGTTGCCCGGTGAACGCATGGTGCTGGATGCCTTCCCGGGCATTCCCGAAGAAGGGTTGCCGCTCACTTACGATCGTCGCGAGGCGTTGGCACGTGAAGAGATGGCTTTCATTTCGCCTGACCACCCGCTCGTGCGCACGGCGGTCGATTTGGTTTTGGAAGATGAGGATGGGCGCTCGGTATTTGTGGCCTGGCCCGATCAGCCCGAGGGCGTACGCCGTGGTTTTGCTTTGGAGGCCGTATTTGTCTTGGCCGCGACTAGCCCGGGCTCACTTCACCTCGACCGCTTTTTACCCCCGACCCCTGTGCGGGTGATGGTGGATGGCGAAGGGGAGAGCCTGGGCGGCTTGTTGCCGCTGCTTGATGCGGTGGGTGCTGACCTTGAGGCCGCTCCGACGGGATTGCTGGAGGAGCATCACACGTTATTCGAGCCGATGATTCCCGCGCTGCTGGAAGCGGCGCGTACTCAGGCTGGGTTCAAGGTCTCACAACTTAAACGCGAAGCTCATAAAGAAGCGGAAACGCGCTTGCAGGGTGAGGCGGATCGTCTGCGGGCGCTGAGCGCGGTGAACCCGGCAGTGACCAAAGACGAGGTGGCGGCCGCGGAGCGCCACGCCCGCGCGGTCATGGAGCACATCACCAGTGCGGAGTTGCGACTGGATTCAGTGCGGTTCGTGATGATGGGCGATATGGAACTGTAAAACGAACAGAAAGAGTCAAGGGTCGAGTGTCCGTACTGAACCTAGTACGGACACTGCCATGCCGACCGCTGTTCAGTCTCTTTACCCATTCCAAATTGAGCCGGTTGGTATCGGAGCGAAACGCCTCGGGCTGCCTGCGCGGCGTTGTAATTCGGCCCGGTGGCGCAGTCGCGCCATACGTCCGTCTGTGCGATTTTGGGTTCATCGCGCGGAGACGATTTCGCCGTGCGGGCATCGGCCTTTGTGTAGGTCTTGGAATAAAGTTTTGAGAACGATTTCGCGAAGGGCAAAGCCGCTTCAAGTTCGTAAACGCCGACCGTAATTTCGGTCAACGTATTCTTTTTGAGGCGTTCAAAAGATTGCACCGCAATGGTGTCCGCCAAGATTTTCCACGGGTTTTTACCGGTCGATGTGTCGATGCGTGCGACTCCAGAAAGCGCGCGAACATCAAAATGCGACAGGTGTAAGTAGGCCGGAGACGCGACGGCATAGTCAGCCAGGGGAGCCAAGGCCGAGATCATACGGGGTGTTCCGCCGTAGCACGTTGATAAGACGACAAGGCCGTAGGGTTTGTGTGCGCGCAACGATCCACCGCGCCCCGAAGCCGATAGTCGTGCGGGAAGCACGGGGTCTATGCTGTCGGTGGGTGTCAATGGCGAGGCGAGGTTCTTAAGGCCGGCGGTGAAGCGCGTCACGACGAGAGAGGTGGTGTCATCGTCACTGGTCAGAATCTGCGGGATTTCATGCCCGAAGTAGGCCAGTACGGTCGGGATGTGCCGGGCGCGTGCGGCCGCAGCCGGCGACATGCCTTCGGCGACGAGGGCCGAAGGGGCCGCATACTTGCGGATTAGTTTGGACTCGGCGATGAAGTCGCCTCGCCCGCGGAAGTAGGTTTTGTGCCGTTGTAGTGTGCCATAACGGTAGTGGTAAAACGCCCCTTCATTCAATCCAAAAAGACCCGCCCCCCAATTTGATAATTGATGGAAGATGAGGACTTCGCTATCGAAAGAGCGTGAGGCCATGTCGCGGACTTGACTTAAAACCTCCTCATCCGCGCGCCGGTGCTGCCCGGTAGAGTCGTGATAGGAATAGTCGCCGTCACCGTGGATGACGGCAATCACCCGGGCATTGAACAGCGTCGAGTTTAAAGGCCCACCGGCACTGCCCTTGCGCATCGAGGCGCATCCCCCAAAGAGGGCCGTGAGCGCCACAACACTTAAGAATCGGGCGGCCGTGGCCGCGCCGGGCATTCGAGGGCTCATAGGATCAGGATCAGGATCAGAAGCAGAATGACGATCGCACCCGTGCTTAAAAAGATGCCCCCATTTTGCGCCTGTTCTAGGTCGTTTTGCATGAAGGTCGCATAGGCATCAAGGTCTGAATCGTCGACGACTCCACCCTCGGCTTGGTCTGTTGCGGATGTGCCGCGTATGGCGGTCGCATAGCTGTCAAAGCGCGCTTGTAAGTGCTGCAGCGCCACCTGATTGTCGTCGGACAAGAACGGGATGTGTTCGATGAGCGTCACGCGTTGATCGATTTTGGAGACGAAGCGGTCCATGACCTCGCGCTTGGCCCCGGCTGTGGGCGCATTGTGGACCTCTTGCACCATTTCGTTGAGTGCGCCCTTGATCTGCGTTTGCATGATTGTGGAGCCGCTTTGCGCATGCGCCGCGCCTCCGACCAGTGCGGACAAAAGGATCAATTGGGCGCTGAGTGCTGAGAATCTGGACATGTGACGCTCCTGACGGAATGACACCCGTCCAAGAGTGGTGCGGGTTTAACCACCAGATAGGAAGGCCGTCACACGGGCCCTATGGGGATTGTACCCCACCCAAGTTCGGCGGCGAGAGGTTTAGGCCCGCCGACGCGTCACCTTAGGGCAGCCCGGTCCATCCGGCGCAACCGGGTTCGACCATCGCCTCTTCATGGTAAAGTGAGGTGTCGCGCTTGTAGGCTTCCCAGTCAGCCATGAGGTTGCCGATTTTCTGCTTGTAGCCCGCTTTAAGCGAGTCGGTCATAAACGTGAACGGGCAGAAGGCGGTATCGTTCTGATAGACCATGAGCTCGGTGCGCCCGATGCCTTCGATCCATGGCCCCGGTTTTCCCAGCACCTGCCCGGCGGTTACAAAGGCGCCTTGCATGACCGTGATGTCTTTGATGTGGTCGACGGTGACCATGCCCACGGCGCTTGAGGTCAAGTGCGGCGAACGCGTGATTCCGATCTCATAATCACCGGTTTCGGCTTGGAATTTGAAGTGAGTGACGTAGCCGTCTGCGGGGGCGTAAATATTCGCATCGGGGTGCAGGTAAAACTCGAAGGTGGGTAAGATCTTGGGGCCTTCGGGCGTCGGCACCGTCGCGTTGAATTCGTAGAACATCTTGGTTTTGCTCGGATCAAATACGATCGACCCCGCTCGGCCCATGGCGGAATCATAGCGACCAAAGTCGACGACAAGATTCCGGATTTCCGGGACGGACTCGTCAATCACCGGCGACGCGGGGTCTTTGGTGCAGGCGCTCAAGAGGAGCGACGCGAGCACGGTGAACGAGAATAGGAGGGAGGTGGAGGTCGGGCTCTTACGGTGAGTCGCCATGGTGAGGCCTCCGGTAACGAATGTGGCTGCGCCCCTATTATGCGGGCCGCGACTCCAATTCATTCAGTAAACGTTCGCACGAGCGGTAGAGCATGGTGTACATGTCTTCAAACCCTTGGGGGCCGCCATAATAAGGGTCGGGTACTTCGGGTTTGTCTTCGCCAGCCGCCTCGGCATCCCATTCACGCATTAACCGGATTTTGCCATGATGTTCGGGCGGCGCGAGCTCACGTAAATCGCGCAGGTTGGCGCGGTCCATCGCGATGATGAGGTCAAAGGTTTCAAAGTCTTCGGTGCGATCGACTTGGCGGGCGCGGCACACGAGCTGCACGCCGTTTTTGTTGGCCACCGCTTGCGAGCGGGGATCGGGGTTGTGGCCTACGTGCCAATCGCCAATGCCGCACGAATCGACCTCAAAGCGCTCCACGATGCCGCGCGCGCGCGCGAGGTGGAGGAATAGGCCTTCGGCCAGGGGTGAACGACAAATGTTGCCCATGCACACGAATAAGATTTTCATTGCGTACCTACCGCGCCGTTAGGCGCGTATCCCCAAAAGTTCGCGAAGTTTGTTTTCAGGAAAGTCGTCGCGCATGAGACTTTCGCCCACGAGCACGGCGTTGACGCCTTCAGCCGCGAGGAGTTCGACATCGCGGCGCGTGAAGATTCCTGATTCGGAAACGAAGGGGATTTCGCGCGGCACCATTTTACGCAAGGCGAAGGTGGTGTTCAGCGAGACCTCGAAGGTGCGCAGGTTGCGGTTGTTGACGCCGATCAGCGGTGCGCCGGCGCGTAGGGCCAGTTCAGTCTCCGCTTCGTCATGCACTTCGGTCAGCGGTGTGAGACCGAGTTCGAGGCCGAGCGTGATCAAGTCATGGAGTTGCGACTCATCGAGGCAAGCCGCGATCAGGAGGAACGCACTTGCGCCCAGGATTTTCGCTTCGTACACCTGATACGCTTCGGTGAGAAAGTCTTTTCGTAAGGTGGGGAGCGAGACCAGTCCCGAAATCTCCCGGAGGTACTCATCATCCCCCTGAAAAAAATCCTGTTCGGTTAAAACCGACAACGCGCTTGCACCACCACGCGCATACGCTTGGGCGATCTGCAGCGGGTGGAAGTCTTCGCGGATCACGCCTTTGGACGGCGAGGCTTTTTTGACTTCGGCGATCACGTGCATGCCGTGAGGCGCGGGGGCCTTGAGGATCTCCAGCAGGTTGAACGCAGGAGCGGGTAGCGCGCGGGCGCGGGCTTCGGCGTCGGCGGGGGAAAGGCGGGTTTTGGCGGCCTGTAGGCGTAGGGCCTTTTTGGCCATGATTTGGGCAAGAATATCTGCGGGCATAGGGAAAATTTAGGTAGGGGGTAGGGGGTAAGGGGTAAGGGGACTCAGAAATTCGACGGTTTTATCTCCACACCCCGGCCCGAAACGGATTCTCGCGCGTCTAACAGGGGCGGCAGTCTCAGGACAGCTGACTGAGGGCGATTGTGCGTCTCAGAAAAGTGATATCACATTGATATCAAAAGGATTATTTTTAGATGCCACGAAAAATTCGGGAGTTGATCGCGGATTTGGAGCGAGCGGGTTTTAAAAACATTGGCGGGAAGGGGAGTCATCGCAACTTCATTCACCCAGGTCGACCGGGCCGATTCACGGTCTCAGGTGCAACGGGTCAAGATGCCAAACCGTATCAAGAGAAGGCTGTTCGAGACGCCATCGAGGAGGTAAGAACATGAAAACGTCTGACCGATATTTGAAATTTGTGGAATGGTCTGAGGAAGACCAATGTTATGTGGGAACCTGTCCGGGATTTTTCCATGGTGGTGTTCATGGTTCGGATGAACGCAAGGTTTACGCCGAGTTGTGCGAAGTTGTGGAGGAACATATTGCGTTCAGTCTACGAGAGGGGCTGCCGCTTCCTCCACCAACCAATCGGAATTATTCGGGCAAGTTCATGCTTCGGGTTAGTTCAGACCTTCACAAAGTCATCGCAATTCAGGCGATGAAGGCGGGGCAGAGTGTGAACAGCTACTGTCAATCGGTGCTTAAGGCCGCTGTCTTCCCATTGGCTTAACTGTCATGTTATGATTGTCATGAAGATTGAAATAGGGAGAACGATTTGAGCATTTTGAATATGCCGTTTGCAGGCCTTTTCGTCGCGCTTTTTGCGCTGGCTCTTGCGCCCAATCTCGCCGTGTTGATCGTGACCACGCGCGCCGCCTCAGCGGGGTTCAAGCAGGGTACGTGGGCCACTTTGGGTATCGTATCGGCGACCGTGCTTCAAGTGTTGTTTGCGGCCTTCATGTTGATGATTGTCGCGGCGATGAAGCCTGAGGCGCGTCAGGTGTTGCGCGTGATTGCGGCAGTGTATTTGGTGTGGAGCGGGATGGTGATGATCCGGAATGCGGCCCGAGCCCCCCTGGCGTCACTCCCCACGACCCATCGCAGCGCGGCAAGTTTTGCCACAGGGTTTTTACTGACGGCTCTCAACCTTAAATCACTCGTGTTTTACGTGTGCTTCTTGCCCTCGTTTGTAGATGCAGGGCGGCTTGATGCACGCGGAGTTTTGGTGTTGTTGGGGGTTGTCGCCGCCGCGGGGTTTGTCGCCCGCATGGTGTACGTGACGGCTTCGTCGCAAGGGCGCATCGTGCCGGGCGTGCTCACGGGTCGCATTCTCAACGTAGCCGCGGGCGTCGTTGTCGCGGCGGCGGGTGTGGGTTTGGTCACGGGGGTTCAATGAAGCCGCGCGTCACGGTCATTACCTTAGGCGTTAATGACCTCGACCGCGCCGTGGCGTTTTACCGCGATGGTTTAGGCTGGGCGACTGAAGGTGTGGTAGGCCGCGAGTTTGAACATGGCGCGGTGGCCTTTTTTGATTTACAATCGGGCCTGCGCCTAGCCTTGTGGCCGCGCGCGAGCATTGCGCATGATAGTGGGTTGCCGCTAGGTGCAGCCAATGCAACGGAGATGACGCTGGGACACAATGTGTCATCTGCGGCGGAGGTTGATGCGGTCATGGCGCAGGCTAAAGCGGCGGGTGCGGTGATTGTGAAGCCTGCGCACACAACGTTCTGGGGTGGCTATGCGGGCTACTTCCAAGACCCCGATGGGCACCTTTGGGAAGTCGTTCACAACCCGGCGTGGGATGCTGCGTAAAAGGTTGTTTCTTAACCCTTCGACACCGCGGCCCACTGTTCGAGCGTCTTCGCGGCCTTGCCTGAGTCAATCGCCGTGGCCGCTAAGGTGGCGCCGTCTTTGATCGACGCGGCAATGCCAGACACATAAAGCGCCGCGCCGGCGTTGAGCAGCACGATATCGCGCTTGGGGCCTTTGGCGCCGCTGAGCACCTCGCGCAGCACTTCCGCATTCCGCGCAATATCGCCGCCCTGCAGATCTTCCCGCGTCGCGAGAGAGAACCCAAGGTCTTGCGGATTGAGGATGTACTCCTTGATCGCGCCATCTTTCAGCTCGGCAACCTTGGTCGGCGCGCAGAGTGAGATCTCGTCGATACCATCGGTGCCGGCCACAACGAGCACATGTTCCGAACCTAAACGCTGCAGCACCTCGGCGAATACGCGTGTGAGGTTTTGGTCGTACACACCAATCACCTGACGCTTGGCGCGCGCGGGGTTCATGAGCGGGCCGAGCAAGTTGAAGATGGTGCGCTGGCCCAGCTCGGTGCGCGGGCCGGCCACATGCTTCATGGCCGGGTGCAAGCTCGGGGCATACAAGAACCCAATGCCCACCGTATCGACAGCCTTGGCCACTTGCTCGGGCGTCTGCTCAATGTTCACGCCCAGCTCTTGCAACACGTTCGCGCTGCCACAGCGGCTGCTGATCGCGCGGTTGCCGTGCTTCGCCACGGCCGCGCCGGCGGCCGCCGCCACAATGGCCGACGCCGTCGAAATATTAAAGGACCCGCTGTGGTCACCGCCGGTGCCGCAGGTATCGATCACATGGTCGCGCGTCACCGGCACAACCACCGACTTGCCCCGCATCGCATCGGCCGCGCCCGCGATCTCTTCGGCGGTCTCGCCTTTAATGCGGAGCGCCACCAAAAATCCCCCGATTTGCGCGGGCGTCCACGACCCCGACGCAATGCCCTCGAGGGCGCTGCGCATCTCGGCGAACGAAAGGTTCTCGCCCTTCATCAGCTTGCCCAGCAAAGCGGGTTCGTAAGGCGTTGCTATCGTGGTTGGATCTGACATTTCAGGTTCCCTTGATATTCAAAAAGTTGCGCAGCATGGTTTTACCGTGCTCGGTCAAAATCGATTCCGGGTGAAACTGCAACCCAAAGATCGGGCGGGTTTTATGGCGCAGACCCATGATGATGTCTTCGTCGCCCGCCGCTTTACCCTTGGTGAGGGCCGTGATCTCAAGCTCTTGCGGCAATGACTTTTTCTCAACGATCAGCGAGTGATAGCGGGTGGCCGTAAAGGTTTGCGGCATGCCTGCAAACAGGTCGCGTTGGTTGTCTTCCACCACCGAGGTTTTGCCGTGCAAAGGCTCAGGGGCCCGCAGCACCGTACCGCCGAACGCCGCGCCAATGGCCTGATGGCCCAAGCACACGCCAAGCAACGGGATGCCGGTGGGTACCGCCTTGATCAAATCCATAGAGATGCCCGCCTCATGGGGCGTGCACGGCCCGGGGGAGACTACGATGTGCGTGGGCTTCAGCGCGAGCGCTTCCTCAACCGTGATTTTGTCGTTCCGCACCACGCGCAGATCGGGGTTCATCTCACCGAGGTACTGCACCAGGTTGTAGGTGAACGAGTCGTAGTTATCCAAAAAAAGAATCATTTGATACGCTCATTTCCGCGTGCGAAGGTCGCATCCGCGAAGAAGCAGGTGTTGCCGAAGAGAGAATTGAGCGTCATCATGACTTCTTCCCGCCGATCCCCACCGTGTGCGATAGGCGTGCGGAATGATCGGCCATCTCAACCGCCAGCATGGCCGCGCGGGCCTTGTGGCGCGTCTCGTCGTATTCGGTTTGCGGCACCGAGTCGGCCACCAGCCCCGCACCCGCTTGTACGTAAGCCGTGCCGTCTTTAAGCAACAGCGTGCGGATCGCGATGGCCGAATCGAGGTTGCCGCGAAAGTCGAGGTAACACACCGCGCCGCCGTAAATGCCGCGCCGCGTGGGCTCGAGTGAATCGATGATTTGCATCGCGCGGATTTTCGGCGCACCCGAGAGCGTGCCTGCAGGCAGGCATGACATCAGCGCGTCCAGCGCGTGCTTGTCTTGGCGAAGCCGTCCTTTTACCACTGACACGATGTGCATCACGTGGCTGAGCGGTTCGATCTCCATAAACTGCGGCACGTGCACGCTACCATAGGCGGCGATGCGGCCGATATCGTTGCGTCCTAAATCCACAAGCATGAGATGCTCAGCGCGCTCTTTGGGGTCGGCGAGCAGGTCTGCGGCCAAGGCGGCATCTTCCGCCTCGTCTTGACCGCGCGGGCGCGTGCCGGCGATCGGCTTGGTTTCGCACTCGCCTTGCTGAACCTTCACGAGTGTTTCGGGCGAAGCCCCGACCACCTCAAAGTCACCAAAGCCTGCAAAGTCGAGATAGAACATGTAGGGCGACGGGTTGATCGCGCGCAAGCGTCGATAGATCGACACGCCATCGGCGGTCGTCTGTGCGGAAAACCGCTGCGACAACACGATCTGAAACGCATCGCCGGCGCGGATGTATTCCTGACAGGTTTCGACACCACCGAGGAACTGGGCGGCCGTCATGTTCGACACCCAGTTCAGCGGCGCCGGAGTTTGCGGCGTCGGTGATTCCAAAACGGGCACATCGGCTAAGGGCTTGCGCAGCTCGGCCTCCAGTGAATCGATCAACGCCACGGCGCGGGCATAGGCGGGCTCGAGGCCGCCGAACTCGTCGGGCATCACATTGGCGACAATGCTCAAGCGATGCTTGAGATGATCGAACACCACAAAGGCTTCGTAAATGCCGAAGTCGAGATCGTGCAAACCATAATCGTCACGCCCGGCTTCGGGAATCTTGTCTTCCAGCAGCCTGATGGAATCATACGCGAAGAACCCGACGGCCCCCCCCGAAAACGCCGGAAGGCCCGCATCCTCAACCCCCCGAAACCGGGACAGAAACGTACGGAACTCAACCAAAGCGTCGCCTTCGTAATGGCGCGCGTCTTTACCCAAAATTTGGATGCTGCTACCCCGGGCGCGGAACACGCTCAGCGGGTCGCGGCCCAAGAACGAATAGCGGGCAAGTTTTTCGCCTATTTCCACGCTTTCTAAAAGAAACGCGCGGCCCTGTAGGGGCAAATAATTATTTGCCCCTGTATCGGCCAAATCAGATGGCCCGCGTTTCAATTTGAGGAGCGCCGTAATCGGCGTTTCCAAATCGGGCAAATAGTCACGGCTGACGGGAACCACATTGGCACCCGTCCGGTCCATGACGGAACGGATGTCTTGTATCGATGAAATCACAGTGTTAACCTCGCCCCGGAATAATAACTTAAGGCCCATGTTCGCCCCTTGGTTTTTCGCCCGTTTACCCGGCCTCATCCTCACCCTCGGGCTGGCTCTGCCCGGCCTGGGAGGCGCAGCGGAACGGCTGAAGGTGTATATCGCGCTGGCCGACAAAGGGCCCGTGGCCCAAGCCCCCGGCCGTGCGTTTGAGGACGCGCCTGTGCACACCCCCTACCTCGATCAATTGCGAGCGGCAGGGGTGGAGATTGCGGTGGTTTTAAAATGGCAGAACGTGGTGTCAGGGTGGGTGGAGCCCTCACGGCTCGGCGCCCTCGGGTCGTTGAATTTTGTGCGCCGCTTTGAAGAGCTGCCGCGCAAGGCGGACGCGGCCGAGTTGCCAGGCCCCATCTATGGGGCGCTCCCGAACCTACTGGGTAAGAATGCCGCCGCGCCGCAAGATTTTGGCGCGTTCAATAACCTGTTTCATGCCGTTGGCGCGGCAGCCTTGCGCGACACCATCGCGCGCCGCACCCTCAAGGCCGGTGCGGGCGTCAAAGTGGCCGTGATGGACGCCAACTTTTTACTCGGCCACAAGGCGTTCGACTCGCTCTATGCGCGTGGGGCCATCGTAGACCAGTATGATTTTGTCGCGAATCAGCCTGTGGCGGCCACGCGCACCTTTGGCGTGAGCCACGGCGGTCACGTACTCTCGCAAATCGCCGGCGATTTACCGGGCACCTTGCAAGGCCTCGCCCCTCATGCCCGCGTGCTGCTCTACCGTACCGAGGATGAGGTTAACGAGCGGTATGCCGAAGAAGATTTTCTGGCAGCGGCCATCGAACGCGCCGTCGACTCGGGCGCGCAGGTGATCAGCATTAGTCTCAGCTATCGCTACGATTTTGATACCGACCCCGAGGTACCCTACGCGCATATGAACGGCCGCACGCGGCCCTCCTCGATCGCCGCGGTGACGGCGGCGCGTCGCGGCGCGCTGGTCGTGGTCGCCATCGGCAACGAAGGCCCGATCCTAGGTGGCCAGCCGACCTTAGCCGCGCCCTCCGACGCCGACAGCATCATCACCGTGGGGGCGACGTCGAGCGCGGGGGCCCGTTGCAGTTACTCGAGCGCCGGGCCTAGTTTTGACGGACGGCTTAAACCGGAGGTCTCCTCGTCGGGGTGCTCGATGCCGGTGGCCGATACGCGCACGACAACCGGATTTTACAACCAAAATGGGACGAGCTTCGCGGCCCCCGTCGTCGCCGGTATCGCCGCCTTGCTGCGCCAGTTGCACCCCGACTCAAGCGGCACGAGCGCTCAGCGTATTCGTCTGGCGCTCATGTCGACGGCAGGTCAAGACACCGCCCCCGACAATTTTGTGGGCCACGGGGTTGTGAATGCGGTGCAAGCGCATTGTGCGCTTGCGCTCTCCGATACATGCCGGGTTGAACCTGATCCT
>JBIIWL010000028.1:0-13042 GCA_044338885.1 Fibrobacteria bacterium | reverse complement strand
CCCAGAGGCAAGCCATTTTCGAAAACGCGAACCCCGCAGAATTCGAGCGCAAGTTTTTCCATCACCAACGTGGCACCGGAGTAACCGGCCGCGGCCATCACACGGCCCCAGTTCGCATCGCCGCCGAAGAACGCGGTCTTCACCAGCGGTGAATTGGAAACCGCGCGGCCCACGGCCTTGGCATCGGCCTCACTCACAGCACCGGTGACTTCCACGGTAATGAGCTTGGTCGCCCCTTCCCCATCGCGCACGATGGCCCGCGCCAGATCACCCATAAGACCCAGCAGTGCGGTGTCGAACGATTCCTGTTCAAGCGCCGGGAGGTCTGCATACGCCACCCCCGACACTCCGTTTGCCAATAAAATTGCCGTGTCGTTGGTGCTCATGTCACCATCGACCGAGATGGAGTTAAACGTGCGCTCCACGGCATCGAGGAAGCGGGCGTTGTAGCGATCCGGTAAGGCGATATCCGTGGTGAGGTAGGCCAACATGGTGGCCATGTTGGGGCAAATCATGCCCGCACCTTTAGAGGCGCCCCCGAGGCGCACTTCGCGACCTGCGAGCGTAAGTGACACTTCAGCGGTTTTGGGGAAGGTGTCGGTCGTCATGATGGCTTGATGGAACAGGGCTTCGCCTGAACCTGCGGCCAGGGTGTCAATGCCGCGATAGAGCGCCGACATGGGAAGCGGTTCGCCGATCACACCGGTGGAGGACACGATGACTTCGCCTTCAACCGTCGTGCCGGCGCGAAGACGCGTGACGGAATCGAGAGCATCACGGTAGCCGCGTTCACCGGTGGCGGCGTTGGCGTTGCCGCTGTTGACGAGGATGTGTGAGACGGGTTTGCCCGAGGCGATGACCTCACGCCCCAGTTTAACGGGGGCGGCCGCGGCGGCATTGCGCGTGAACGCGGCGAAGGCCTTGGCGGGCGGCGTGCTGATGAGCAACCCGACGTCGGGATTACCATTCTTTTTAATGCCGGCGGCAGTACCTGCGGCTGAAAACCCTTGAGGATAGGCGACGTCTTTCATGCGCTCCGGGCGGGAATCGGGGAAAACGGTGTGGAGAAGGGGTGTGACCCGCCTTCTGTGTACGAGAACGCGTCCGATTCGGGGGGAAATGTGCTAAAACGGGGGTGAAATGTGGGAAAATGCGGGAAAACTTGGATTTCTTAAGAAAGAGGCTATGTTAGTCTCTAACGACATCCAGCACCCCCGAACGTGGGCCCAGAGGGCTTGCGTTCTTTTTTTGCCGGGCGTTTTTTCGAGAGAAGGAGTTCAAGATGGCAGACAAACTTCCCATGAGCCGCGGCACTTACGAAAAGTTGCTCGTTGACCTGGAATACCTCAAAAAGAATGATCGGCCCGCCATCATCGAAGAGATCGCGGTCGCCCGTGCCCAGGGTGACCTTTCGGAAAACGCCGAGTACCATGCGGCCAAAGAAAAGCAGGGTATGATCGAAGACCGCATCATCGAGATCGAAGACAAGATTGCGCGCGCCGAAATCATGACGGCCGATCCGTCGGAAAGCCCTCACATCATCTTCGGCGCCGTGGTCTCGGTCAAGAATCTGACCACAGGCAAGTCGATGGAGTACACCTTGGTGGGCTCAGACGAAGTCGACCCGCTCCTGGGGAAAATCTCCAGCGCCTCACCGGTCGGTCAAAGCTTGATCGGTAAAAAGACGGGCGACATCGTGGAAGCCATGCTGCCCAAGGGTCCGCTCAAGTTTGAAATCTTGGGTTACCGGTAAACGTTTCCCACGATGTCCGTTTTTGCTTTCACGGGTGACGACGACCTCCAGCGCCAAGAAGCGCTGGAGGCACAAGCCGCACGCTGGGCGGAAGCCGGAGAGAGCACCGGAGACGGCGCGGGTGTGCGCGAAGTCTACCACGGCGAGGAGTTGAGCGCGCACGAGGTGGCCGAGTCGTATCAGACCCAAGATATTTTTGCCGCTCGCAAACTCATTATCATCCGCAATTTCGATAAGGTGCGCGCCGAAGGGCGCGATGCCTTGCTCGCGGCCTTTAAGACCGAGAACCCCAACGCCGCCGTGCTCCTAGAGGCTGAAAAGCTTGATGCGCGCTTGTCGTGGGTACAGGCCCTCAAAAAAGCCGGTCGCCTCCAAGAGTTCAAGCTGCCCTATGGCGATAAGATTCCCGGTTGGCTGGTCGAGCGCGCGAAGAAAACCCATGACCGCACGCTGTCACTCGCCGACTCGCGCCTCTTGCACGAGATCGTTGGCAACGATACGGCCGAGCTCGACCACGAACTGGAAAAGCTCGATACGTTTTTGCCCAAGGGTGCGCCCATTACGGCTGAGTCCATTCACAGCGTGGTGAGCCCCCTTAAGGTGCACACCATGTTTGAGTATCAAAAGGCCGCCGGCCTGCAAGATATCGCGTCTTTTTTGCCGGCCCTCCGCAGCTTGCTTGTGGAACAAGGCAGTAAAGAAAGTGGCATCGGCCCCGTCATTCTGCTCTACAACCACTTTCTCCGCCTCGCCCGAATTCGCGCCATGCTCGATGACGGTGCCAGCAAACAAGACATCCTGGTGGCCACCAAGGTGAACCCGTACATCTTTGATAAAGAGGGTTACTTGGAACAGGCGCGCAAGCGCACGCTGACCAAATGGAAGAAGGTGCTCGCGCGTCTCGCCGCACTAGAACGCGAGATGAAACAAGGCCGCTACGCGCAACGATTCGAAATCGAAGTCGCGTTAGCGGGAGTGACGATGTAGGGAGTTAGTCGGACGTCGGAAGTCGGACGTCGGAAGTCGGAAGTCGGACGTCAAACATCGAAAGTCAAACGTCGGTAGTCGGTAAACAAGCTGCCATAGTGAAACCTCTCAAGCATACCCCTACTCGTACAGGCCGAGGGAACCTTCATTCTGGATATTGCCTTCACTTCCGACGTCCGACTTCCGACATCCGACGAACTACTTCCCCGGCAATACCGTCCCGTACGCGAGCCTCACACCTCGCATATCGGCATAGATATCGAAGAACTCGGCAGCCCATTCGGCGGCATGAGGGTTTGCCGCCGCAACGCGATGTAGCATGTCTTCCAGCGCGCGGTAATCGTTGTAAGGCCCAGAGACGCCTTCGGCCGGCGTGGGTTTCCATGCCGCGAGCCGCTGCGCGTGGCGGCGGTACCGCGCGGCACGCATGAGACGATCGACCAAACGGCGGCGGAGATCCGAGATCGACGCGATGCCCCCAGTCGACTCACCCGATCCGTCTAACGCCTGGCGGAAGGCCGCCGCTTCGTCGGACGAGAGTCTGAAATCATGGCGGTCGAGGAGCTCGCGCAGGCGCGCACGCGCGGCAACCTCGCGGCGGGCCGCGAGGGCCTTCAAGGGGGAAGGCTTTGTAGAAAGAGCCGCCGCGTCAGAGGTTTTTTCAGTCCGAACCGTACGTGTTGACCGATCGGTATCGTGGTCATGGCCCGCGTCATCGGTCTTCAAAACATCCTGAGCGCGGTCAGAATGCGCGCTGAGGCCCGCGATGCCAAAAACTTTGAATTCCTGTTCGAGGCGTACCAAACAATGCGCCGCCAACCCGGCACGGCCTTGGGCCTCCGCTTCACGCCCCTGACGAATCAGAGACACAAACCAGATACGGCGATACGCTGGCAAGGCCGTATCTGAATTTCCGGACGCCGCGGATGCGAGGCGCGCGTCGAGCGCGTCCCAATCGATCCCGGGTACGGCTTGCGCCGAACCGGTCTCTGTCATCTCATCGGCATCCGACATTTCTGTTCCGCCTTAGGCTTTCTCTGCCGCTGCGGCATCACGCGCACCAGCTTGGTCGAGGGCGTCGAGCAACGACTCTTGGGCTTTGAGCGCGGTGTCTTCAATCAGTTCGGCCGAACGTTCTTCAAACGACCGGATGACGTCTTCCATACGTTCGAGCAACGCCGCTTGACCCTGCGTGTAAGACCCGAGGGCCTGCAGGCGGTCGAGCACGCCCCCCATGCCTTGGTGGAACATCTCGACCGTGGCGCGCCATTCGGCTTGACCCGCCGCCTGTTGCACCGCGGTGTCTTCGCTGCTGCGGCGCATGCCTTCGAGCGCCTCGCCAATCGTGCCTGCGGCTGCAGAGAGGTTGCGCAACCATTCTTCCGCCTGCGCGGCGGTGGTCCCCATTTTGGAATCCGCTTCGCTCGACACGGTTTCGACCAACGCCGCGGCGTCTTCCGTTGCGGCCTTAACGGCCACGGTGGCAGCGGCCGAGGCCGCTTGAATCGAGGCCGCAGAGGCGGCCGAGGCCGCTTCAACCGAAGCCGACGCCGTGGTAATGGCCTCACGCAACGCATGTGCCACTTGATCAATCTGATCCCGCGAAACCGTGGCGGACTGCTCGAGTTGGAGGCGCGCTTGCGTGGCGGCCTGTTCAAGCTGAACTTGCGATTTACCCAGCACCTCGCGCCATTCACCCGCAAAGGTTTCGCGCTGCGCGGTTAAGGATTCATCCCAACGCGCGGAAAGCATTTCGACCAACCCATTGACCTTGGCCATCTGACCTTCCAAGGCGGCTTGCACGCCCTGAGTCGAGGATTCCGCTGCACGGTCCCACGAGGTGCGCGCCGAGGCCGCCAATTCTTCCCACGCCGCACGAGCGGACGCGGTGTTGGCTTCCCACGCCGAACGGGCCGCGTTGTCGCGCGCGCCGAGGTCGTTGTGTAAGGTCGTCCCCTGCTCGCGTAATTTCTCAAGCAAGGCTGCGGAGGCTTTGGACCACTCGCCTTGTGCCGCTTGCAGCGAGGCGACGGTTTCCGCCGTCGCTTTCAGCGACGAGGCGCGCTCTTCGCGATCGCTCCGTAGAGAATCGGAAAGCCCCTTCAGCGACTCTTCGATACGCCCCGCCAAGGCGGGCGCCATCGGCGCGAAGCCGGCGGTAATGCCCTGCTCCAAGGCCGAGCGCAACTCGCGCGCCTGGCGTTCTTGATCGGCACGGCGGCTCTCCGCTTCGCGCGCCGCCACGCGGACGCTCTCTTCCATCAGCGAACGCGGCATATCCTGCATGCTGTCTTGCAAGTTGTCGAGCGATTCCTGCAGGCTCTGCTGGCTGCGCCGCGCACGCTCGTGCGCCGCACCCAAACTCCACGCCATGGCCGCACTCAAAATGCCGAGGATACCGGTAATGAAGTACGCATCGGCACGCGCGGGGCGCTTGATCTCAAGACGCTCCGTGCCCAACCAAAAACACATCACGGCCATCACAAGGCCGCCCCAGAAAAATACCTGGTAGGGGCTGCGCTGTTTTTTCACGACGGGTGGCGTCGCGTTGTCCACGCCTGCGTCGGGAGCGGTTTGGGTGGTGTTCGTCTCATCCATGTGCGGATTCCTTGGTTAACCCTTGATTGATTTCCGTTTGATCGGCCTCAGCACGCGGCAGGCCTCTCAAGTACAGTTCCCATTTGCGCTGGTAATGATCCAGCATGGCGAGCGCCATACGCTCCCCTAAAAACGACAGCACGCGCATATACCCGGCCCAGCCGTTACGCGTCGCACTCAACCGCACCCACGGGTGCAAAAGCCCGCGCACGAGCGCCTCTTCATCGGCAAACGGGCGCGTTTCCCATTTGAGCACAGCCTTGATAAAGGCTTCTTCGGCGATTTCGCCCAAAGACAATCTCATTTTTTTCCATGCTTCAAATTCGGCATCCCGCAAGGTCGCTTCGAGCGTGGGGAGCAAGCGCGTGGCATCGTCCTCGGGCATGACAACCGCCGCATGCCATTCCGCCGCGAAGGATGTTTGAAACGCTTGCAGCCGCCCCGCGAGCGAAGCCCACTGGCGCGCGCAATCGGTCGCCATGTCGTGGCCGGTTTGCAAATACAACATGCGTGCCTCTTTACGCATGCCCTTGCCTGTGAGTACAACACCGCCTTCATCGTGCGGCACGATCCACTGGTTGCGGGTCAAAAACGGCAGCAAGGCGCGCGGCTCTAACCGCGCCTCCCAACGTTCGCGAAACTCCGAGTATTTCAGGCGTGCGTCTTTGCGCAGCCCTTCGATGACACGCGACACACCTTGTGCGACCGCAGGCGCTCCCGCCGCATGCACCGTCTCGGTGCGATCGATCAAAGTCCGCAACAGCAAGGTGTGGCGAGGTTCCATCCACGCCGACAATTCCGCTAAAGCGATTTCGGGGGAATAGGATTGGGGGGTGGTGGCTTGGTCCGTCGGGGTTTTCGCGGACTTCCCGGATTTTCCGGCTCCACGGGGTTTTGGGGCCTTCCCATCAAGCGGGCCGGACGCAGCGTCAACGCGCAGAGGAGCCAGGCTTTTTTCGAGGGAATGTGCCAACGCCTATCCTTTGAACCGGTTCCACGAAACGACCAACCCGGTCGTTAGCGCGCCGTGGGGCAAATATATGTATGGGGGCTCTAAAAGCTATCAGCTTTCAGCGGTCAGAAAATAGCGATCAGCGGTCAGCCGTCAGCTGTCAGGTAAAACCCAACCCTGTGTGGCCACTTGATTTCACAAAATCAGGCCTAATCGCCAAGAAACCAAGAATTTGCCTGATTTTCTGATGGCTGACCGCTGTCGGCTGAAGGCTCTTAAATCAATTTCTGATACGCCGCCGCGTCCATCAATTCGTCGGTAGAGCCCTCCACCGCGACCTTGATGATCCAACCCGTACCGTACGGGTCGGTGTTGACCACACCCGCATCGTCTGCCAAGGAAGTGTTGACCTCGGTGACCGTGCCGGAAACAGGGGCGTACAGTTCAGCCACAGTTTTGACGGCTTCAATCGTCCCGAACGTTTCACCTGCCTTAACCGCGGCGCCCACCTTGGGGAGTTCGACGAACACAATATCGCCCAGCTCGTGTTGGGCGTGATCGGTCACACCCACAGTGGCCACGCCCCCTTCGATGAGGGTCCACTCGTGATCTTTGGTGTACTGGAGGTTTGCGGGCACTGAAGACATGAGACACTCCTTAAGGTGCGACGCGGCATAAGGGCCGCAAAGGGCTCAAGTTAGCTTACGGCTCGCCGGCTTCAAAATCCGTGGCCCGAGAAAGCGCGCGTGCGCCCGTTTCGGCGCGGCGCAGGGGCCCTTCGGCGGCCTCCAACCCCTTGCGATAGGACGCCGAGAGGCGCAATTCCTCCTCCCGTCCCGTGGCGCGGAAAAATGCCCTCAGATCGTGGGCCGCCGTCGTGAGGGATTGCAAGGCCGAATTTAAGGACTCAGCCACCTCCTCGCGCGGGAGTGACACCGCGGATCGCGTGGAGGAGGTCTCCGCAGCCAAGCGGGCGGCGCGTTCGCGCAGCAAGCGGGCCTGCGATAAATAGCGCTCGGCGCGTCCCTCAAAGGCCTGATAAGCCGAATCGCTGAGCGACCTCGCCTGCGTGGGGTCTTCGCCGTTGAGGCTGTCGCGCAAGGCGCGCACCCCGGCCGTCAATCCGATCAACTCGTCGGCCTGAGTCCCGGTGGTGGATCCATCCTCCGCCCCGCTCCCGCCGATGCCACCGCTTTGATTCCAACCCCCATCAACACCCTCATCGACCGGCCCCCCGGAGGCCAAAACGCCACCCCCCAGCCCCGTCACTGGGACACCAGAAGACCGCAGCAGTCCGGTCGCGCGATAAATCGTGACTTGGTATAAGGCCGCGCCCAAGCAACCCAGAGC
Organism: Fibrobacteria bacterium; assembly: GCA_044338885.1. Classification (GTDB taxonomy): domain Bacteria; phylum Fibrobacterota; class Fibrobacteria; order UBA11236; family UBA11236; genus UBA11236. The sequence continues at coordinate 5,402 of JBIIWL010000028.1, read as the reverse complement.
GAGCAGGGCCGCCACGGAGGTGCGCCACACACCACGGGCGTTGAGCACGCCGATCAACCCGACCGCGGTCAGCGCAAACAGCGTGGTGAGCAATAAAGACTCTAGCGTCACGATTCCTTCTTTCCGTTCGTATCGATTTCTGTGAAGAGGACACCTGCACTGACACAAACCTGTGACCGCTGAAGAACGATAGGTCGATCAACCCGATGTGACCACGGGTGAAGGCCCTAGGCAAGGCCTGCGACCCAGGGCAGGAATTGCGGCCCCCCTCACCTCCCCAACGTGCCTGCGGAATATAAGATTTGGGGTCGCATGACCAACCAATCGACTCGCGCGGCCTCCTCGGCCGACACCGCCCTGTGGAAAACCCTATTCCCCGAACCTGTCGCAGTTTTAGGGTACGGAGTCGAAGGGCGCAGCACGCTCAACCACCTGTTGCGCCGCGGGTACCGCGATGTCGTCGTGCTCGATGCGAAAGCGCCCGATGAGCCGCTGCCCGAAGGCGTACGCGGCGTTTTCGGACCGGCATACCTCGATGGCCTTGCCGCAGATCAAGGGGTGCGCACAGCTTTTCGAGCCCCGGGCCTGCGCCCCATCAACCCTAACATCGAAGCCTTCACTGCCCGCGGAGGCGTGCTCACCTCACAAGTCGAAGCGGTGTTCGCGTTATTTGACCGCACGCGCATTGTGGGTGTGACCGGTACGGTGGGCAAAGGCACCTGCTGCTCCCTGCTGTCCGCCATGCTAGATGCCGCCGCACGGCCTCATCGCCTCGCCGGCAATATCGGCGTTCCCCCGCTCGATGCCCTCGACGATTTTGACTCGCTCCCTCCCGATGCGCTGTTGTTACTTGAGCTCAGCAGTTTTCAACTCTCTACCCTGCGCGTCAGCCCGCATGTAGCCGTCGTGTTACGCACCACGGTCGAGCACCTGGATTGGCATGCCACACGCGACGAGTATTGGGACCACAAAGCCAACCTCGCCCGCTTTCAAAAACCCGGCGACCATTTGATTTACTTCGGGGGCGCCGAAGGTTCAGCATGGATTGGGGGTTTGGGTGCGGGCCACCGGGTGTGCGTCGTGGACGCCACGCACCCCGCTGTGGGCCCAGGCGTAGAGCCAGAAGATGTCGTCACGTTGACGCCTAACGGCCTGGAGTGGCCTTCGCATCACTTGACGCTCGCGCTCGCGGATTCGAATATGACCGGCGCATTCAATTTGGAAAACATCGCCGCCGCCGCCGCCGGCGCGCTCGCACTCGGCGCGCCACTTAAGGCCGTACATGAGGGGGCCCGCGCCTTTGCGCCGCTTGAACATCGTATCGAATACGTGAAGACGCACGAAGGCGTGCGCTACTTTAACGACTCCTACGCCACGCGCCCCGAAGCCGCCTTAGCGGCGGTCCGCGCCTTTGACGAGCCCCTGGGCCTAGTGCTCGGGGGGTCTGAAAAAAACGTGGACTTCACCGACTTTGCGATCGCTCTCAAAGACGAACCGCATTTACGAGCGATCGCTCTCATCGGCCATACCGCCGCACGCCTAGAGACCGCATTGGGCGCCGCAGGCGCCCTTGAGGGACGCGCCTATACGCACTGCGACACGCTGAGCGACGCGCTGGATTACTTACGGGGTGAGGTTAAAAACGGGGTGATTTTACTCTCACCCGCGTGCGCTTCATTTGGGCTATTCGCCAACTACAAAGAGCGCGGTAAAGCGTTCAAGAAACTCGTGAACGCTTTATAACACCCCTTCGGGTGATCAGCGCATCAACTGCAAGGGCGGTGGCGGTTCGTTGTCTTTGGGAGGTTGCAAACGAGCGACCACGTCATCGGCCGCTTGGCGCGCCAAATGGCGCGCCATAAAGGCGACCGGTACGTTGTCTTTCGACCGACCTTGTGCGGTCCACTCCACCGACTCCGCCTTGGAATGCTTGGGGCGCTTGCTCACGAGTGAATACGAGGCAAAGGTACCGGCATTGCCGGTCCCCGGTTGCAAACGATGAATCGTATAGAGCACGGCCACTGTGGCCGTCGCACTGTCTTGGGATTCTTCTTGGCCGCGCATATACAAGCGATACCGGATTTCGGCTTCAAGCTCATCGGCAAATTTGACGGGGTCGACGCCCGCACGCGTCAGCTCGGCGACCACAACGGAATCAAGGGGCGCAAAACTCAAGTAGAGACGCTCCGACTTGAGCACGCTCACCGTTTCGATATCTCTGGCGAAAATACCCGCGCATCCTGTGGAGATGATCGATAAAGAGAGCGTGGCGCACACCGCTAAAGCCGCGAAGGCGAGCTTTCGCCCGCCTGAGAGTGAGTTTTTCATGTTCGGAAAGATACGATGTTCTACTTTCCCCCGCATGACATTGCGAATCAATCGCGTTTATACACGCACCGGAGATGAAGGCCTAACCGCGCTGTTGGGCGGAAAACGGGTTTCCAAAGACCACATTCGCGTCGAGGCCTACGGCTGCCTCGACGAATTGAACGGCATTGCGGGCCTATGCCGCGCCGCGCTGGCGGCGGATCGCACGATTCCCGCCGCGCCGCGCCGCCTGCTCGACACGCGCATCATCGCGGTGCAAAACCGTTTGTTCGATTGCGGCAGCGTGCTCGCGGCACCCGATGGTAAAACCTGGAAAAACATGCCGCTGCCCGGCGCCGCTGACATCGCCGATCTTGAAAAATCGATGGATGCCATGAACCGCACGCTGCCCGACCTCACATCGTTTGTCCTGCCGGGCGGCAGTGCCGCCAATGCGTGGTTGCACCACGCCCGCACTGCGTGCCGCCGCGCCGAACGGCGTGCCGTCACGCTCTCGCGCAAAGAGACCGTGCCACCCGAAATCATCCGCTACCTCAACCGATTGTCGGACTGGTTCTTTGTGGCGGCCCGGCACGTTTCGGCCTTATCGAAAACACCCGAAACGTTGTGGATCTTTCCGATGGCGAACAAAAAACCGGTTGTTAAACCGCGCCTGTCCATTCGCAAACCACGATAAACCTTGGGCACGTAGTAACGTGCCCCTACTACGACGGGTTTTACGTCCAAAACCCGTCGGGTTTGCGATCCCGCAATGCGGGGAACACGCGCCGCCAGGCGCGTACATGGTCGGCGGAAATTTCCACGCTGACCACACCTTCCGCCTCAAACCCCGCCGCGAGCACCTCGCCCTTGGGCGAGATGAGGGCGGTCCCGCCCGCATAGGACGTGCCATGCTGCGTGCCCAGGCAGTTCACACCCGCGACATAACATTGGTTCTCAATCGCGCGGGCACGCAGCAGCACGTCCCAGTGCTCGCGGCGGCTGGCTGGCCAATTGGCGGGCACCACAATTAAATCGACACGGTGGTCCCCTTCGCGCCCGGTTCCCTCTCTGAGGCCCGCGCGGAACAATTCAGGAAACCGCAGGTCATAACACACGGCGGTCTGCACGTGAAACCCTTCCACAGGAACCGTCACAACCGAAACACCCCCCGCAAAAATCTTGTCTTCACCACCCAACGAGAACGGGTGGATTTTTTGGTAGGACGAAATTTCCACGCCATCGGGGTTGAGCACGATGCACAGGTTTCGCAGCGAGGTCGTGTGGTCGGGCGTGCCTTCCCCGTCATGATCGCCCAAAACGCCTGCGGCAATATGACTGTTCGTTTCGCGTGCGAGACCCGCCAAAAACTGTCGGTCTTCACGCGCGATCAACGCGGCGGTCTCGCGATCAAAATCGTGTGGCAACGTGCCCGTGCTACAAAGCTCCGGCAACACGAGCAAAGAGCCCGGCTTCACACCTGCGCCGCGTACAAGTTCGAGCACCCGCGCGCGATTCGCGGCGGGCTGGAGTGACTGGATCGAGAATTGGATGAGGTGGAGGAACATAGGTAGGAGGTAATGGGTAATAGGTAGGGGGTCATGACAAACGAGTGATCGGTCATCGGAAACATCCCTGTTCCGAATCGTAAGTAGCAATCTGAAAAGTGGAGTTGTATTAGCCCCTACCTATTACCCATTACCCCTTACCTCCTCATGCGCCCCCTACCTATCTTTCCCCCCATGGATACCCTTCAAATCGTCGTCGATACCGTGCTGACCGCATCGCTTGACTCCTTGAAAACCGCATTCTGGTCACAGCCTTGGCTGCAAATCGAATTTTTGGGCAACTCCGTCAGCGCCTACCTCTATTCAACCGCTTTTGTGCTCATCGGCTGGCTGTTGATTTTCCTGTTTGATCGCATTGTGCTGCGGCGTGTCCTCAAATTCGCCGAACGCACCAATTCGAACTTTGACGATTATTTGGTTTTGTCTCTCAAGCGGTTCGGAGTTCCCTCACTCTATGCCGCGGCCTTGTATTTGGGCGTGCGCGATTTGGCCATGCGCGATGCCTTGGAAAAGGCTCTGCAATTGGGCGTCTATTTCTGGATCGCGTTTAATGTCGTCCGCTTGGTCTCAAGCCTGATTCAAACGGCTCTCGAGCGCCACATGGAAAGCCGCGCCGAATCGGCCGTGGTCGCGGAGCAGGAAAAGAAAAGCGTACGCGGCATTTTGGTATTCGTGAAAATCGTGCTATGGGTATTGGCCTTCATCCTCGTGATGGACAACCTCGGCGTGAAGGTGACCACCTTCGTAGCCGGTCTGGGTATTGGTGGTATCGCCATCGCGCTCGCCGCGCAAGCGATTTTGGGCGATTTGTTCTCGTATTTCGTGATCTTCTTCGACCGCCCGTTTCAAGTGGGTCACTTCATCAAGATCGGCACCTTGATGGGCGAGGTCGAAAACATCGGCATTAAAACCACGCGCATCCGCAGCCTCACCGGCGAAACCATCGTGGTGTCCAACAAGTATTTGACCGACAACCAGGTTCAGAACTTCCGGCTCATGACGCGCCGCCGCATCTCGACGCTCTTCGAGGTGGAATACAGCACCACGCCCGCACAGCTTCGCGAGATTCCACTCTGGGCCAAGACCATCGTCACCGCGGTCGGCCAGGTTGAAGGCAGCGCGTCGCTCACGACCTTCGACCGCTGCCACTTCAAAGATTTTGCCGATTCGGGACTGCGTTACGAGTTGGTGTACTTCGTCGAGGTGCCTGAAATGGGCCCCGCCATGGATGTTCAGCAAGAGATCAACATCCGCCTCAAGGAGGCCCTCGATACCCACAAAATCGGTTTTGCCTTCCCCACCCGGACGCTCAACATGGTTGCCTCCGTAGCGGAACCCAAAACAGCAGCCACATAAGGAGGGGCGGCGGAGTGTACCTCCGAGACCATCGGGCCCTCCTCCGCCGCGTGGGGGGCGTCCCCTCCCCCCCCCCATACGCCACCCGTGACGAGATGCCTGGTACCCAACCTGTATTACGGTCTGGTTTCCAGTACTGAAACAAAGATTAGACGGTTAAATGTCAGTCAT
>JBIIWL010000217.1:0-3859 GCA_044338885.1 Fibrobacteria bacterium | reverse complement strand
CGCCGCACTGAAAGCGCTGTCACAGAAGGCGCTCGATGTGATTTGCATTATTCGCGGCGGCGGTTCTAAAACGGATTTGGTGTTCTTTGATTCAGAGGCCATTTGTCGCGCGATTGCGGCCTGCCCTGTGCCGGTGTTCACCGGCATCGGTCATGAAATCGATTTGTCGCTCACCGATATGGTCGCTTATCAGCACTTTAAGACTCCGACGGAGTGCGCCAAGTTTTTGGAAGAGCGCGCTGCCGAAGCCTATGGGCAATTACGCGAAATGACCGGGCGCCTGCGCGCCGTATGGGAATCGGCTTCGCGCGAAAGCGTCTATCAGCTGCGCGCCGTCGCAGATTCACTCCGCACGGTATGGAGCGCGCGGCGGCGCGGTGAGGTTGAACGCGGGGTTTTACTGCGGGCACGCTTGGGTCAAGTGGCGCGCCGCCTGCTACGCACGAGCGCTGATAAGGTCTTGCTCGATAGTACGGGCCTGGCCCGTGGGCCGCGCAAGCTGCTCGCGCTGGGGCGCGAGCGCTTTGCCGCACGCGGTCGCGCGGTGCGGAGCGCGTGGCGCGTAGGCTACGAGGCGGAGGCAGGGCGCCTCGCGCGCGCGGCCGTAGGCCTAAAACGCGGACCCGGCAAGAGTTTAGCGGTTCACAAAGCGGTGCTCGACAATGCGGCGCGCATCCTCAAATTGGCCGACCCGCTGCAGCGCGGCTATGCGCGCATCTACCTCGGTGCTACGTCAAGCAAGGTTGTGACCTCGGCCGCCGAGGCCCTCAAGAATGAGTCTATTTTAATCCGCTTCCATGACGGAAGCGTTCACGCGGATATCCGCACAGTCGATGGCGACAAGGAGAAACAATCATGAGCGGCAAAACCAAGAACTACACCGAAGCCATTGCACGCCTCGATGAAATTCTCGAACAGATCGACCAAAATCAGGTGCCGCTCGATGAACTCGCCGCGCGGGTCGAAGAAGCATCCGAACTGCTCAAGTTCTGCAAAGACGTCTTGACCAAGACCGAAGCCAAGGTCAGCGGTGTGTTGGAAGAGTTGGAGAAGGACTTTGGGGGTGAGGAGGAGTAACGAGTCGGACGTCGGACGTCGGAAGAAAACAAAGAATCAGCCGTATTCGCACTCATACTCGGTGTGCTTGAAATGGCAGGTCGTGTACGAGGTATGAGTACGAGTATGCGGGTACACAAACTAGAGCGACTAGCCGCTACCTACCCTCCATCCCCATGATAATCTTCCCCCGCGGCCCCGTACCGAATCGCCGTGGCGAGGATGCAGGATTCGCGCAGGGCTGCTAGGGCTTTAAAATCCGGGTCGTTGCGGTAAGCGGCGAGCGATGCCGTATCGGTGAAACTCACCACGTGGCATTCCCGATAGTAATGGTCCTCAGGATCTTTCTCCAACACAATGACACGTTCAATACATCCCCCGTGTTTGGCCATGATTTTGGCCACCCGGCGTTCATAGTCGTGGAAGGGGTCGATTTTATCGGGATGAACGGTGAGGGTAGCGACCAGAAGCATGGGAAGACCCGGGGAATGAGGAATTTGGAATTGAGAATTTGGAATACAACATCACAACATCACAGCATCATAGCGTCAGAACCATAAACACAAGCGCCTTAAAATTTGAGTTGCGTTTTAGTGCCGTGATGTTGTGATGATACTCTGTGGTCACCCATGCCTCGCCTTCCGCCTCGTCCACTGATCTGCGGCGACGGCTGCGACCAGAATCACCCCGAGAATAATCTTCTGAATCGTGGAGGCGATGCCCATTTGCTCCATGCCGTTGAGGATCGAGGCCATCAGCAATGCACCGAGGATCGACATCCACACATTGCCTGAGCCGCCTCGTAAGCTGGTGCCACCGAGCACGCAGGCGGCAATGGCATAGAGCTCTTGTTGGTCGCCGATATCGGCGGCACCGGCCATCAGTTGACTGGTGGCGACCAAGCCGGCAAGCCACGCCATCAGGCCCATGAGCGCAAACACGAAGACCACAATACCGCGCACCGGAAGGCCTGCATAGCGCGCCGCTTCGGCATTGCTACCAAGCGCAAAGGCATAACGCCCCGCCCGTGTTTTTTGCGCGATGAAGTGGCACAGCAAACCCGCTAGGCCAAGCGCGACCACGGAGTAGGGGATGCCGCGATCCTGCACCGCCACGGCGGTCATCGCGCACAACCCGGCGGTCACCACAATCACGCCCCCATATTCCCCGGCTGTTTTTCGTCCCGTCAGAAGGGTGATAATCCAAACAAAAACCAGGACGAACGCGGTGAGCATCCACGCGGAAGAGCCCTGCACGTAACCTTGCCCAAGTGCGATGAGGGTTTCGTCGCGCAAGGGGATGACCGGGTTGGCGACGAATTGCTTGAGGCCCATGTACGCCAGCAGGCCGCTGAGTGTGACGATGAACGACGGCACCCGAAACCAGGCGGTGAGTCCGCCGTGCAAGGCCCCGGCGGCGAGACCGAGTAGGGCGCTGGCAGCCAGTGCGGCGGAGAGCGGCCACCCGGACGCGAGGAGGAGCGCGTTGGCCGCACCGAGAAAACCCAGAAGCGACCCCACAGAGAGGTCGATATGGCCCGCGCTGATGACGAGCGTCATGCCCGCCGCGAGGATGCCGACCACGGAGAGGTATTTGAACAAGTTGACCATGTTGCCGGCGGTGAGCACGGCGCCATCGGAGAGCACGTGGAACAGCAGCCAGATCGCGGGGATCGCGATGAGCAATACGAGAGCGCGTTTCATGTCGGGGTTCCTCCGGCGCAGAGCGCGAGGGTTTGGGTCAGGGTCAGCGATGCGGCGGGTTGTTCGCCCACGAGCCGGCCTGCCCGTAATATGACTACACGGTGGGCGAGGCGTAAGACCTCTTCGGTCTCCGATGAGACCAAGAGTACCGCCATACCGTCTGCCGCGAGGGCCGTGATCAGCGCGTAGAGCTCTTCTTTAGCGCCGACATCAATCCCGCGCGTGGGTTCATCGAGGATGAGGATTTTGGGACGTGTGAGCAAGGCGCGCGCAAGGAGGGCCTTTTGTTGGTTACCGCCCGAGAGGTTGCCGGCGATGAATTCGGTGCTGGGCGTTTTGACCCGCAGTGCGTCGACGCGTGTCTGGGCCTCGGTACGCTCGCGACCTTTGGGGGCATCCTGTGTGAGCCACCCGAGTGAACAGAAGTCACGCAGGGCAGAGATGGTCATGTTCACGCGCACGCTTTTATCCGCAAACAGGCCGCGCCCGCGGCGGTCTTCGCACACGAGGGCGATGCCGTGACGCTGGGCATGGGCCGCGTCACGCGGCACATAGGTTGTATTCTCAATGAGAATCGCGCCGCGCCCCGGGGTGGGGTAGAGGCCGCATAGGCTTTCCATGAGTTCGGTGCGGCCCGCGCCCATGAGGCCCGCGAACCCGAGGATTTCTCCGGCGCGCACGTCGAACGATACGTGATCCACCACGGCGCGAGAGGGGTTCGCGGGGTCTGCCACGGTCCAGTCGCGCACGGACAACAATGGGATGGATGATGACGAGGGGGAATCTTCCCGGTCACCGAGTGCCCCCCCGGCACCTCGATACGTCCGCGCAAGCGCGTCCACTCGGTGACCGGGGGGGTGTATCGAGGTGCGGGAAAGATTCCCCCCCGTCATCAGCGCGACGACGTGAGAGGCATCGAACGGGTTGGGGCCCGGGGCACGCGCGAGTGTGCCCGTCGTCTCGCCGTTTCGCAACACGGTGATGCGGTCGGCGAGACGGAAGACCTCGTCGAGGCGATGCGAGATGTAGAGGATCGCGAGGCCTTCGGCCCGTAAGTTTTGCAACGTGGCGATGAGGCGCTCCGCTTCGCGGGCCGAAAG
>JBIIWL010000063.1:0-8590 GCA_044338885.1 Fibrobacteria bacterium | reverse complement strand
CCTGGCGTTCGAGCGAGGTTTCGAGCACGCGCAACTTGGTCTCCGCCATGATCACCGCGTAAAATGCATCGAGCGCCTGTAATTCAAGTTCTTGCATCGACCGATGATTGGCGGCGTCTTGAGCGCGAATCTGCTTGCCCGCTGTCACGATCGACTGGCCCAGCGATGGCGAGAGCAGTGTCTGTTTCACCTGTACGCCGTAGCTGAACTGATTCTGCGTGGCGCTATAGACAGAGGAGCCGCCCGTTGAGTCGCCAGGCAATGGCAAAGACCCTAGGTTAAAGGGCGATCGGCCTCGTCCCGCATTCGCATAGGCCGAAACGTTGGGCATGGCCGCGGCCCATAGTTCGCCTTTCATGGCTTGCAACTTGGCGGTCTTCTCATCGATCAGACGCGTCTCATCGCTATTGCTGCGGACCTCAGCGATGGCTTGCGCCAAGGTAAGCGGTGATTGAGCAGCCGCGCCGACGGCGGTCAACGTGCTCAGGGCGAGCAACGCGGCCATAGTCTGCGAAGCGGGAACAAAACGAATCATGTGTACTCCTTCCGGGCTTTTTCAGTCAAGACGCCTTCAAACAGCACCTTGTAAACGGTTTCGAATACGCGCGCGGGCGGAATGCCCAGCTGCGCGAAGGCTTGAGGGTTGACCACGTTGCGGAGTGTTTCCGTGTAGATCAACATGAACACTTTAAGGTCGATGTCTTTGCGGAAGTCCCCGCGCTCGCGGCCTTCTTTGAGTAAAGCCCCAAAGTCTTCCTGAATGCAACGTTGGCGGTTCTGCTCGACTTGGTTCCACGCCTCAGGTGCGCTGCGCTGCATGTCATGCACGATGGCGGGGCTCATCTCGCCGAACACGCCTGAGATGTAGGTCATCATCCGCTTGAGACGCTTGCCGACCGAACAGGAATGATCTCGACAGATGGCGTTGATGGCGGTATTGTGGCGCTCGCAGTTTTCGCGCACGACACTGCGGAGGAGCTCATCTTTGCTCGGGAATAATTGGTACAGCGTTTTTTTGCTGATACCGGCGGCCTTCGCCGTCTCATCCGTCGTCACCGAGCTGAACCCGAGTCGCATGTATTGCTCGAAGGCTGTCAGTAAAACGCGCCGTGCCACATCTTCCTGATCCGCAGCAGGCCGTCCGACCGGCCGTGCAACCACATCCGCCGTTTTATCGGAGGCTTTTTCGGATGGTTTGCGTTTGGAAAAAAGAGGCATTGGGGAAACTCTAGCGGTGAGACGAACGCGGCGAACCTTCGGTAAGAATTATGAATTAAGAAACTCTGGCAGTTTCTCTGGTTTCCAATTTACGAGACCGTTCTACCGCGCGTCAAGGGCACGAAACGGTTTTTTTTATTCCAAATTGTTACAGGAAGTAATTGTCATTTCGTCACTTATTTTTGACGAAATATGGGTTTTGGGCCGGTCATGCGCGATCCTGTATTCCCCCGTTTGGTCCTCGTGTAAACGGGGGTTCCCAGTTATCTTTGTAATAATGGCGCATGATATGCTCAGCGAGCTCCGGCAATCCAAGCCGTTCGCGGTTTCTGAAGAGGAACTTTACCTCAGTCTGATCCGCACGACCGATCTTCTCGGTCGTGGGTGTTCGGCCTTGCTCAAAGATGCGGGTATTTCCCCTCCGCAATACAACGTACTCCGGATTCTGCGCGGTGCCGGTGAGGCAGGGCTTCCCTGTGGCGAAGTGGCGGCCCGTATGGTCACGCGCGACCCCGATGTGACCCGACTGCTGGACCGTTTAGAGCAGCGCGGGTTAATTTCAAGGGGGCGTGGTGCTGAAGACCGCCGGGTGGTTTCAACGCGGATCACCACTGAAGGGCTGGTCATTCTTTCGGGATTGGATCCTGCCATGCAGGATTTACATCGTCGCCAACTCGGCGTGTTGTCGACGGAAGAGCAGACCGTACTTTTGGCCCAACTTACGCGCATCCGCGAAGCACTCGACCTCGATGGGGCTTCCGACTCTGACGAACGCGGCTAAGGGCTGGGCCTAAAGCCCCAACGCTGCAAGTTCCGTTCCCGGGTAATACGCCGCTAAAATGCGTGCGTACGATTGACCCGCCGCGGCGCGGCCGAGCGCACCCATCTGGCACATACCAATGCCATGGCCAAATCCACTGCCGCGTGCCGTCACCTTGCCAGCGTTGATCTCGATTTCAAAACGTGCGCTCTCCAAAATGCGCCCCGTACCCGGAGCAGGCTTTAGCGCCCAACGCGTCTTATCGCCACGTAAAACGATCGGCCCACGATCGGTCTGCAGCTCCAACTGATTGATGCGGCCATCGGCATAGCGCCCTCGCACTTCAAACCCGGTAATCGTACGGAAGGGCGGTGCGTTGCGTACGTTCGCCTCCGTCATATTGCGCTTGGCGATCGAAGAGAGTGACTCAACCGACCATGTTTGGGTCCAGTCCATATACCGCGAAGCCCGGCACCATGCCTGGCCTTGATCATCGGTATCGGGAGCCATGATGAGGTAAGGGATGCGTTCACCACCCCACATCTCGTGCCGACTCGCGGTTTTACCGCCACATGTGCTGTGGTAATACGTATGCGCGAGGGAGTCGCCATACAGTAAGAGTATACCGGCGGTCTCGCGAATGGCGCGGTCGCTCATAGGGTGTTCGGCACCAGCGCCGCCGTAAACCTGATCTTGAACCGACGAGTACAGGTCGAAGTTCTCGCGCGTGCGCGCCAAGGCACGCTTCACCGTATAGGTGCGCGCCGCCACGGCCTGCGCCTTGAGCGCCTCGAGCTTGGACTCGTCATGGCGGCCCATTTCCAATGGCACAACGCCACGTAAGTAATCTTCCAGCGGCAGCACGTTCACGCAAATAAAACCAGATCCATCGATGTGAAACTCGAGCGTGCCGCGGTAGGTTTTTCCGTTGACTTCAAGCAAGTTACCCGGGGTGAGCGGTGCAATGCGCAGGGCTACGGCATCTCCCCCTGCCAGGGTCGCACGACCCACGGGGGTCACGCTGAACTTGCCGTCTTTTCGTTCCACGCGTACCGCGCCACTCTGTGCCGAGCTCCGACGAGGTACGCCATCGCGGCCTCTCCATTGAAAGTCGGCCCCATCGCGGGTGTGCACCAGAAGGCTGCGCGTTTGAGGGTGGAGCAGCACGCGTACGGTCCGGCCGGAAAAACCGGGGGGGGAGAAGAGCCCGATGCGGCCGGTGGAAACCGGTTCCGCTGTGGCAGTCGCGGTGTCCACATCCGGTGGTAAATACAGCGATTCAGCGGGGTTGTATGGGTAGCGCAGTGGGTCCGGGTTCCACGCTTCGGGAAATGGCGGCCGCGAGAGCGGCGTTCCGCCCATATAGCGGGTAAAGGCGCCGGGGGTGAGCTCGGGCTCGCGTGTTTGGGAAGATTGCGCGTGGGCGAAACTGGTGAGGCCACACAGCAGCAAGGCCGCCGAGAGACAGACGGAGCGCACGCGGCTCATAGCGCCGTGCGGGCGAGCTTCGTCAGTTTTTTGAGTCGGGAATCGTTAAGAAGGCGGTCGGTGGCAGAAATCTTGTCCGTGAACAAGACGCCCTCAAGGTGGTCGTACTCGTGCTGGATACAGCGCGCGAGTAGTTCATCGGCATTCTCGATGACAAACGGTGTGCCGTCGCGGTCGAGGGCATGCACGGTGATGATTTCGGGGCGCGTGACCTCGGCCCATACATCCGGAATCGACAAGCAACCTTCTTCAGCGGTGGCCTTGCCGCGCGCCGAAACGATCTGCGGGTTAAAGAACACGAGCGGATTTTTTTTGCCGTCCTCGCGCGCGACGTCGACCACGAAAAGACGCACCGATTCGCCCACCTGCGGGGCCGCCAAGCCGACGCCGTTGGCCTCGTACATGGCAGCCAGCATATCGTCGGCGAGGCGTTTGAGCGCCGGGCTTACGGCTTTAACGTCCTCGGCGCGTTTGCGCAGGACTTTGCTGCCGTAGGTGACGATATTCAGGTCGGACACAATGCGCTCCTCGTGTGGTTTAAAAAACTCAGACGGTCTTGGTTTCGTCGATCACAGAGGTGATCGCTGCTTTGTCGAACTCGATGCGAGCGTCGCCCACGAATTTGAGCGTGACGGTTTTTTCGTCAAGGGCCACCACCTCACCGCGCATGCCGGCGGTGGTCACAACCCGGTCACCCTTTTTGAGGGCGGCGAGCATCTTGGTCAGAGCCTGCGCTTTCCGGCGTTGGGGCAAGAAAAACAAGAAATACATGACCAAGATCGTGCCTAAGAGAAACAGAAGGTCGGGGCTACCAAAACCCATGAGAAAACTCCTTTGTAGCCTGGGCCATCAAACCCGGCTCAATAATGAAACCCTAAATGACCCTCCCAAACCGGGAGGACTCACATTCAACCCCCAAAAATAACAAGACCGACCCCATTTGACGCGTCGTGGTTGCACTCGATCGTTGCGCCAGTTAACTTGTGCCCTCCTGCGCCGATAGCTCAGCTGGATAGAGCAGCGGTTTTCTAAACCGCCGGTCCCTGGTTCGAGCCCAGGTCGGCGTAGGACCATCAAATTTGCGCCTCTCGCCTCACGGGGCGACGCTAATGTGCGCTCGCATCCACTCCGAAATATCGTTCAACTCCTCCATCAGCATGGTGTGATCCTTATCATACGCCTTGAAGGTGAGGTTGACCCCAAAGGATTTTAGTTCCAAGAATTGCCGTTTGGCGGGTTCGAAGGGGACCATCGGGTCTTGCCGCCCATGGGTGATCAGGACCTTTTGTTGAAGGGCGGCGGGGGAGAAGGCCGCTGGGTACTGGTCCAAGAACGCCACATAGCCGGAGACTCCTACACAGCCGCCGAGAACCTGTTCGCAGCGGAGTGCCACATCGGTCACCATAAGGCACCCCTGGCTGAACCCGAACAGAAAAATGTCGGTGGCGCGCACGCCGCCCGCGATGAGTTCCTCGATTAAGGAGAGTAATAGCGCGCGGCTCCGTAGAATACCGGGCTCCTTATCGCCCATAAAGTCGTACCAGCTGTAACCGCCATAGTATGAATCGGGCGCGTTCACGAGGAGATACGATACCTCTGGCAGGCGCAAGGCTTCGGGTAAAAAGTGATAGCCGTTGAGTGAATCACCCAAGCCGTGCAAGACGATCACGACGCGCTCGCGGTCGCCTGGGGTGCGCGCGGGCACATAGCGATGGGTCAAAAGGTTTGTCGAAAACATGCTCTGGTCCAATACGTTGAATGCCACTGATACGCGGCGTTGCGCGCGAGAGACGCACAGGGTGTGTCTTAGTGCAAGGTGTAGCTGCGGAGCACGCGTCTGACGCGCACCATCACGATTTCGGTGCCATCAAAAACATCGCGGAACGTTTCTGAGCCGAGCCAACCGATGCCCGGTGCGTACCATGAATCGGCATGGATGATGCCGCCGGGGCGTAAGCCGCGGTAATGCACGCAGGGAAATGTTCCGGCCGGTGTGACGCAGGTGTCGGTGGGGTTGACGACTAAGGCTTCGAGCGTATCGATCACCGGGACGTAGCGCAGTGAGGAGTCGGCCCCTGTGGTCGTGAACGACAAGAAATGAATCGGATAGCGCTCACCTGCGAGACTGGGGTATTTGAGGTGTAGCGTTGCAAAACCGAATGAAGCCGTATCTTGTTGCGCGCCCATGGTGTAATTGCCGCTCTGGCGGTTTTGCATCCAAACCGACAACGGGCTAGGCGTGTTTCCGGTCTGCTCATGCACATTCCAGAGGAACACCTTTTGGCTCACCCCTCCGAGGTTGACCCAACGCGACCCGGCGATGCTGACGCGCAGGCTATCGAGTCGCACGGGCGCATCGCCTTCATAGATGCTGTCGGTGTAATTCCACGTGTTGCCCACGGCGAGCGGCACAATCATTTGTGGCTGCTGAAATTCTGGCTCGTCGAGGACGCACCCTGTCAGCAACAGAACGGTTAAAGCGGCACTGAGTTTTGCCGCGCGACGCACGGTACGGTTGGACCTTGGCATTTGGTTAGGCCTCCACATGGGATTCATTGTTTCGGCCCAGCACCCGGAGCACCAAGAAGCCCGCCGTACCCGCAACGATAGAGCTCAGTAAAATCGCGAGTTTAGCGCCATCGAGGAGCTCGTGGTTGGGTAAGCCGAGACCCGCAATGAAGATCGACATGGTAAACCCGATGCCGCCGAGCAGACCGGCTCCGGCCAATTGAGCCCACGTTGTAGACAGTGGCATTGACGCCACCTTGAACCGTACGGCGAGCCAGGCGAACAAGGTGATCCCAATGGGCTTGCCGAGAACAAGACCCATGAGAATGCCGAGCCCAAGCGGGTCGATGAGCGTATGCGTGACTTCAGGAGAAAATTCTACACCGGCGTTCACAAGGGCGAACAGGGGTAGAATACCGAAGCTCACGATGGCATGAAGTTTCGACTCCAAGCGTTGCAACAATGGTTCCACGCCTTCGCACGCGGCTTCTAACTCATGAATCGCCTCAACGCGACTGTCGTCCAAAATCGACCCTGCTTTGAGTGAGCCGGTCCGATATTTGTGCAGCGCAGCCTCGATGCGCGGGGCAAATTCTTCTTCGCGCAGCTTCGCTTTGTGAGGAATACAGAAGGCAAGCAGCACACCCGCAATCGTGGCGTGAATCCCGGAATGAAAGACGCTGATCCACAAGAACAAGCCCCCGATTAAGTAGGGTGCGGGGTGTTTAACGCCCGAATAATTCATGTATCCGAGCACGACTAAAATCGCCACAGCAAGGAATAGGCTCGGAATGCTGAGCTGGCTGGTGTAAAAAATCGCGATTACGAGAATGGCACCGATGTCATCAATGATGGCCAGTGCCACCAAGAAAACTTTGAGCCCAATGGGCACGCGTTTACCGAGCAAGGTCATCACGCCGAGGGCAAAGGCGATGTCGGTCGCCATGGGAATGCCCCACCCGTGGGCACTGGGCAGGCCGTTGTTCCACATGAGGAAGATGCTGGCGGGAACCAGCATGCCGCCAACGGCGGCCATGATCGGGAGGGCCGCCTGCTTGATCGAGGCGAGTTCGCCTGCGAGCATCTCGCGTTTGATTTCAAGGCCAACCAGCAGAAAAAATACCGCCATCAACGCGTCGTTCACGAACAACTCGAGGTTGAGCGTCATCGGCACGCCGCCGAGGTTTAGCCCGAGCGGAAATTCCTTGAAATGATGGTAGCCTTCGCCCCAGGCCGAGTTGGCCCACGTGAGTGCTGCCAACGTGCACAGAATCAGAAGGATGCTAGACGCCGACTGTAATTGCGCAAACTTTTGAAAGGGCCACCACAGCAACTGCACAGCACCCCGAGGGGCGTGTTGACGTGCGGTCGATTCTGAGTGTGACATAGAGGTGCTTCCCAATTTTTGCCCTAGGAATAATGCTTTGGTCTGCTGGGGGTGGAAAGGGGAAATCGGCACTATCGGAGCGAGAACCTTGCAAAGTATTGCAGGGGTTCATCCCGCTCCTCTCACGATTCGAAGAGTCTCACCATTTCAAAGGCTTTAGGGAGAGGGGGGATGCTGTGGTCACAGGGGTATGTGCTGAACACAAAAAAAAGGAGTTCGCCCGTGGCGAACTCCCCGTGTGAGTCGTGCTTAAGGCTTAGCGCTCTTGCAGGCGGGCAATGCGCACCTCAAGCGGCGGGTGCGTGGAGAGCAGCGCCATGAAGCCACCTTTTTTGCCCGAGATCTTCAGCGTATTCAGCGACGCGTGATCTTCTTCTTCGCCCGCCGGGCGGCCGTAGACGCGCTGCAAGCCTTGCAGGGCGGCGATCATCTTGGCCTTGCCGGCGTACATCGCGCCGCCGCGATCGGCCCGAAATTCCCGCAACCGCGAAAACCACGAGACAACCACCGAGCCCATCAATCCAAACACGATCTGGAACACCATCACGAGCATGAAATTCAACATGTGGCTGCTGCCCCCTTCGCTGTCGCCCCGGCGCATGGCGGCGGTGACGGCATAGGCGGCCACGCGGGCGAAGAACATCACAAAAGCGTTGATCACGCCTTGGATCAGGGTCATGGTTACCATGTCGCCATTGGCGATATGGGCGATCTCGTGGGCGATGACACCCTCGGTTTGATCGCGGTCCATGCGATGCAGCAAACCGGTCGAGACGGCGACGAGAGAGCGTCTCTTTGAAGGGCCGGTGGCAAAGGCGTTGATCTCCGGGCTATCGTAAACGCCGATTTCGGGAACCACGGGCAGGCCGGCCTTCTGGGACATGTCTTGAACCATGGCGACCAAATCGCGGAACTCCCCAGGGTTACGGGGGTCGATAACCCGCACCTTCATCGTCCACTTGGCCATGATGCGCGAAAGGCCGAGCGAAATGAACGAGCCGACCATACCCCAGACAAGACAGAAGACGAGTAAGGAGCCGTAGTCAATGCCACGAGCGGTCAGATAATTGCCGACGCCAAGGATTTGCAGCACGATGGTGATCGTGGCGATGACGAGAATATTGGTGAGCACAAAGAGCGCTATACGCTTAAACATGAGAAAACCTCCGGAGCCCAAGGTATTATTTTCGGTGGCTCCAAACCTGTGGTCAACCTCATGGCCCCGCGTT
>JBIIWL010000178.1:0-4476 GCA_044338885.1 Fibrobacteria bacterium | reverse complement strand
GTCGAACGTTGCCGCCCCCCGGTCGCCCCGGTGACGTCAAATTTGAACAGGGTACTGTTTCAACTCGGTAACCTGCGGGGCTCCAGTCGACTGAAAGCACTCTTAGTGCAAATCTAGTGCCGACATTCAAGTATTTTCTGTCCCCCATGAGCCGCGAGCCGTCGCCTACCCCCCCCTTCAAGCTTTTGCCGATCCGCCCGTGGTGGAGGGCGCCGTTCCGCTATTTGCTCCGGGTTCGTCCCCGACCGCGCCATTTGCACGGCTCGCTGGTGCACCGGCTCTTAGGGTCGCGGATTTTCGAGGTCGCGTTGTGGGTGCCCGGGCGAGAGACCTTGGCCAAAGGCGTGGCGATCGGCATGTTCATCGGCATGTTGCCGTTGATCGGCCTGCAAATTTTGGTTTCAGCGATCCTGTGTTACTTCATGCGGGCCAACATCGCGGCCGCGGCTTTGGCCACCTTGGTGAGCAATCCGTTTACCGCGCCGGGTTTGATTTGGATGCAGCTGCGGCTCGGGCACTGGATCGCTCCCGCCTTCGTGGGGATGGACAACACCCATTACGAGGGCACCACAAAGTTTTTGGTCACCTACGGCAAGCCCTTGCTCGTGGGAAGTTTGGTTTCGGCCGCTGTCGCGGCTCTCATCTCCTATCCGGTGATGCACGGACTATGGGCCGTAGGGGAACGAATGGTCCGACGCCGCAAAGCCCGGCGCCTCAAGGCACTCCGGCATCTCCACCCGCACCACCATCACGCTCACCCGCCGCATTAGGGCCAGAGCGACGGTGGTGCGGGCGGGTGTTCGCCTGCGGCCTCTTGCATGAACCAGTCTTGGGCGTTCACCTCGGCCTCACCGGCGCCGGGCTGAGCGCGCGTGTACCCGCCGTCGTGGCTCATCCACCAGGTCGAGGCGTTGTCGGCCCAGTACACCGCGAGGATGCGCATGAGGCGCGCGCGCAAAGCGTTGTCCCGTACCGGTGCGATCACCTCCACACGCTCCCGCAAGTTCCGCATCATCCAATCACCGCTGCCGATGTACACGTCTTCGCCGTCCGGGCTGACCCCGCCGTTGCGGAAGCAAAACACGCGGCTATGTTCCAAGAAACGGCCGACCACACTTTTAACGCGGATGTTTTCAGATAACCCCGGTGCTCCCGGCCGCAGCGCGCAGATCCCGCGCACGATCATCCGCACCGACACGCCCGCCTGAGAGGCTTCATACAGGGCTTCGATCACTTCGCGATCGAAGAGCGCATTGATTTTTACCACGATGCCGGCCGGTCGGCCCGCTTTAGCGTGTTCGATCTCGCGCTTGATCAGCGCCAGTGAGCCCGATAAGAACGTGAGCGGCGCCACACGCAAGCCCCGGAAATCTGGGTGGGGCGCATAGGCGGTCAGGTAATTGAACACTTCGGAAATACCGCCGGTCAGTTCGCGATCGCAGGTAAATAGCGAAAGGTCGGTATACAACTTCGCGGTTTCGGGATTGTAATTGCCCGTGCCCACGTGCGCGTAGCGACGGAACCCGTCCGCTTCGCGGCGCACCACCAAGGCCACCTTACAATGTGTTTTGAGGCCCGCCAGACCGTAAACCACCGTCCCGCCCCGCTCCTCGAGTTGGCGCGCCCAGTGGATGTTGCTTTGCTCGTCGAAGCGCGCTTTCAGCTCGACCACCACCACGACTTCCTTACCGCGTTGGGCGGCCTCCATCAACGCGAACATGATGGGGCTATCGGCGCTGGTGCGGTACAATGTGGTTTTGATCGCGAGCACCTGAGGGTCTTGCGCCACGGTTTCGATAAAGCGTACGACCGGGTCGAAGCTTTCAAACGGGTGGTGAAGCAGCATGTCGCCGCTTTTTAGGCGGCTAAAAACACCCTCGGCATCCGAAAAGTTTGGTGTTGCGACCGGCTGCCACGGTTTGAATTTGAGTTTGGGTAGCGGAATCAAACCCGGCAACATCGTTAAGCGATTGAGGTTGACCGGGTGCCCGGTGCGAAAGACGAGTTCCGGCTCGAGGTCCAAATAGTCTGCAAGCGGCTTCACGAGTTTGTCGCTCACGTGACTTTCGATCTCAAGCCGCACCACGTCGCCACGGCGGCGGTTTCGGATTTCATCTTCCACGGCCTCGAGTAAACTGCCTTCGCCGAGTTCTTCGTCTTCGTCGAGGTAGAGGTTCGAGTTGCGCGTGACGCGGAATGCGGCACTTTCGCGAATCGGGTAGCCGCGGAATAATTCACCCGCAAAGTGCCGCACCAAGTCGCCGATAAACAAAAAGTGGAAGGCGCCCTTTTCCTTGGTTGGTAAGGCGATCACGCGGGGCAAGCTCCGTGGGACGGTCATCACGCCCAACATTTCGCGACCGCGTCCGGGGGCCTTCAATAAAAACCCCAGGCACAGAGCCTTATTCAACAAGCGCGGAAACGGATGCGAGGGGTCCACGATAATCGGGGTGAGCAAGTGGTACGCTTCACGCATGAACCACGATCGCGCGAACGCCTGGTCCTCGGGAGTCAAATCCGCCGGGCGTCGCACGCGCACACCTTTGCGGTCAAGTTCCTTGCGTACCTCGCCCCAGCATGCATATTGTGCGTCGGTCATCGTGCGGGCTTCGGCGAGCACGCGCGCCAGTTTTTCTTTGGCATCCAGCCGTGCGATGCCGTCTGTGGTGGCGCCCGATTCCAAACGTTGCAGCAACGCTGCCACGCGCACTTCAAAAAACTCATCGAGGTTGCCACCGACGATGGCGATGAACTTCAATCGCTCCAGCAACGGGACGCTGGTATCGCGCGCTTCTTCCAACACACGCCGGTTAAAAGCCAACCACGATAATTCACGGTCAATGAATAACCCGGGACCACCATAAGCCACAGGTGGGGGTGGAGTGGCGGTCTTTCGGGTTTTGGTGCGCCCGGTCGCGCGCGGCGGTTTGTTTTCAGCGGGACGCACGGTGACGACGGGATTTGGATTTTTTGGTTTTGTGTTCTTTGACGAGTTTGCCGGCTTTATGGCCTTTGGTGACGCCAACGGCTTTAAGGGCTTTGCCAGGCTTTTCGGCTTTGTCGCTTTTGCGGACAGCGGATTCTTTGGTCGCTTCATGGTCTTCCATCACGGGGAGGTTGAGATGTCCGTTTCGGCTCCAAAAGGCGGCGGCCCCTTCGCGCAAACCCGAATCGGCGATTTCAAGACGAGGGATTCCGAAATGTCTTAGGCTTGCCAATAAAACCATCACGGCAGGCATGATGATCGGCGCGCGTGCGGCGGGCAAATCGAAAGCAGCTGCCAGTGCCGCGGGTGTGCGGCCGATCGAAAGTTCGACGATGTCTTCTAGCGTGCCGGGTGTGATGACGGGTAGGAGGCGCGAAAAAGTTTGTCCGCGCACCTTGGCCGCCATATGCGCAATGGCGCGCACGTTCCCGGAGCTTCCGATCGCTCGGTCTGCGGCTGGTGCCGCGGCCGGCGATCCCGCACGGAAAAGTTCGAGGGCGTGGTCCGTCACACGTTGGAGGTCGGTGCGCGTGATCGCCTTGCCTTCACCCATGAATTTCCGGGTCAAGCGGATCGCGCCGAGTTCGTAGCTGCGTCCAAAGAGGTATTGACCGTCGCGGCTCCAGGACACCTCGGCGCTGCCGCCGCCAATGTCAATGGTTTTCACCACTTCGCCCGGGCGCGGCGCGGCGTGGCTGAGTATGCCACCGTGGATCAGAAAACTTTCTTCCGCACCACTGAGAACGCGTACCCCGATGCCGGTTTCTGCCGACAGCCTCGCGACAAAGGCGTCTCGGTTGCGCGCCGAACGTACGGCCGAGGTGGCGAGTACGAATGTGAAATGAGGTCTTTCAGCGGGTCTGATTTTGGATGAGAGTCCCGACTTCACGAAGGTCGCGATTTTCTGGAGACCGCTTTCGGGAATCGAGCCCTGGGGGAAAACGGCATTCCCCACTGAATAATCGAGTTTATCGCGCTTGAGGAGACGATGCTGACCACCCTGCACGGCATAGAGGGAGGCTTTGACTGAATTGCTGCCTATGTCCACGATGCGAATGATCATAGTCCTGAAACTAGCAGATTGAGGTTTCACCCGGGTTACAGGGGCTGTAATAGGCAACCTTTCTTCAACCCACTCGAATTCGTAGGCTGTGTCATGAAGTGTTTCAAACGATCATTTGCGCTCCGAGAGCGAAAGTTGGGCTAATTTGCGAAATTTTTGAAAAATCGCAATTCATTTGACATTTTGTCTCTCGATAGCTGTTTGAATTTCTAAATTGTCGTCGTCACAACAATCGCAGGTTTTACTAAACCATCCCGGCCTTGATCGCTTCACGCCCCGGTCGCCCTCGTGGTTTCGTCAAAGGACCCATCATGAAGAAGAAAAGTAAAGACAGCAAAACCACCACGGCCGAGCCCACGCGGTGGGATACCCAGTGGGACAAACAGTTTTCACATCTGACCAAGTTCCGCGTCAAGAACGGTCGCTG
>JBIIWL010000216.1:0-3873 GCA_044338885.1 Fibrobacteria bacterium | reverse complement strand
GCGGTCATTTCGCGTTGGGTGCCGCCGGTGAACGGTGACCGTCGCGGTTCCGCCGCTGTGCGTCATCACGAACGGTTCGCCGCCGTCGATGGCGCGCTTGAACTCCGCGTTAAAACAGGCAACCCCTTCCGCGGCAACCTCGACCTCATCCTCGATTACTTCGACCTCGCCAATAGCGAAGGCCTGCGCTTTGGTCATCAGGCCTTGCTGCGGCTCCGCCAAGCGGTCGCCCAGCTCGCGGTGCAAGAAGGGCTGGATGTATCGGCGGCTTTGCTGCGGTTTTTAGCCCTGTGTCAACGCACCGACCGGGTCGGTCGCATGTTGCGGTGCATGAACGATGTGGGGCTCATCAGCCTGTTGATTCCCGACTTCCAGTACATCTACTGCCATAGCCACCACGATATTTACCACATCTATACCACCGACGAACACACCATCACAGTGGTGCGTCAGCTAGCCTACTTAGGCGAATCCAAAGAACGTGAGCTGACTTCGTTGCGCGGAGCCCTCGCCAAAATCTCTGACCGCGAATCGCTCGTGCTCGCCTGCATCTACCACGATCTGGGCAAAGGGCTGGGCCCGGGTCACTCTGTGACCGGCGCGCGCTTGTCTTTTGCATTCCTCGAATCGTCCGGATTTTCGCCGTCGCGCTGTCAGTTGGTCTCCAACCTGGTGCTTCATCATTTGCTGATGAACGACGTGATTCAGCGTCGCGACCTCGACGACCCCAAGACCATTCGCGATTTTCTGACCAAGGTCGAAACTCCCGCGTTTCTGCACAATCTTTACGTGTTGACTTACTGCGATACGTCTTCGGTTCACCCCGACGCGTGGTCGGCCTGGAAGGCCGCCCTCCTCGAAAAACTGTATGAGTCCACACTACAGACCATGTTGCGCCCTTACCGTGAGGCGCAAGCGGGTCTATCGGCTCGTCTCCCGGGTGAAGAAGAGTTGCATGCAGCCCTCGCGCGCGTGTTGCCTTTCGATGAAATCGTGCCGCATATGCGCAGCCTCGGCGAAAATTATCTGGCGGCGCATTCTGTGGAAGAAGTGGCCTTGCATGCCGGTCTTGTGCGCGAGGCCACTGCCACGCCCAAGGTTGCCTATGGCGTCCATGTGCGCGCTCGGGCCACCCATTGGGAGATTACGGTTGCCGCTCGCAACGAAAAAGCCCTTTTATGCCGGATCGCCGGCGCCCTGGCCCACTTGGACCTTTCGATCCTGACCGCCAAGATTTACACGCTTGGTGGCGCGCGCGTGGTGGACCGTTTCTGGGTCGCCATACCCGGCGGAGAGGGGATTACCGCCGAGGGTTTGCGCGCGACTTTGATGCGTGAACTCGCCTCGAACTTCCGTCTTGATCGCGAAGGACTGCATGCTTTGCGGAGCCGATTCCGCATGCGTCAGCGCGCACTCGTCGATACGAGTACGATTCCCAAGGCATTGATTTCCAACGAACTATCCGATGCCTTCACCGTCATCGATGTGACGTGCCGCGATCAAATTGGAATTCTGTTTCAGGTCGCGCTCGTGCTGAGCGAACTCTCGCTCGATGTGCATGGTGCAGTGCTTACAACCGAAGCGGACAAGGTGCTGGATTCGTTTTATGTCACCGATGAAAACGGAGCGAAGGTGGTTGATGCGGCACGTTGCGCATCGATCGCGCAGACTCTCGAGCGTGAACTTGCCGGTGCATGACGCAAAACTTTTTTTGAGGTTGTGAAAAAAAATTCAAGAATCGATTGACTATTCTTGTCAAGGGCCTTATCATTTATCTGTAGGCAACGGTTCAGGAGATTTTTTTGGATTCTTTAAAACCGAAATTCACCACCATGCGCAAACGTGACTCACATCGCGTTGGCTTAAACGGTCGCGTGATAGCCAATAAAAACGGGGTCCCCGTGCGTTTGTCCTTGACCGGAGACGTTTCTGTCGCCGGTTTTTTTTTGTTCCAAGTTTAAATCGTTCTTAATCTGAACCCATCCGGAGGGAGGTGATCCATACATGGCCACCAAGAAAAAAGTCGCTAAGAAAGCTCCTAAGAAGGCAGCAAAGAAGGCAGTGAAGAAGGCAGTGAAGAAGACTGTCAAGAAAGCTGTCAAGAAGGCTGTCAAGAAAGTAGCGAAGAAGAAGGTTGCGAAAAAAGCAGCGAAGAAGTAATTCTTCGCCGATTTCAACTCTGTTGAAATCACGCACTTACGGGGAAGCCGGGCCTAGCCCGGCTTCCTTTTTTTTTGCGGCGCCCTCCACATTTTTGAAGCGGTCACGCTGCGAGCAGGTCTTTCATAGACGCGTGCCTCCTCGCCTGTATGCCGGTTTTCCGATTGAGTGCTGACCGTGTAAGTGGTTGATTTTAGAGACATTGAAGCCACATCGCCTCAGGCTCACACAACCTTTCAGCCGTCAAAACCCAGGCCACACCGTGGTACTCCCCCCGATATGAGGCTGTGAAAATTTGATCTACGGCCAAATTTTGGCCAAAAAAAAGCGGGGAAGAGGGTGATCCCCTCGTCCCCGCCCCTATCACAACACTTGGATTCGTTCGTTTACATGCGCTCGATGGCCGGTACGCCGATCAATTCCAGCGATTGACCAAGCACAGATTTGGCCGCCCGTACCAACAACAATCTTTCGCGTTGCTCGTCAGACCCCAAAATCCGGTTCGAATGCAAAAAGCGGTGCGTGGCATCGGCCAAAGAAAGCGCGTATTGCGCCAGAGCGCAAGGGTCCAGTGCGTAGGCCGCATTGGCGATGCGGTCCGAGAACTGGGCCAACAAGTCTGCCACGGCAAACGCGTCCACATTGTCGAACACACCCCAGTTCAGGCCATCCAACTCTTCAGGCTTGAAGCCGTCGAGCGGAAGCCCGGCTTTACGGAGGATGGAGCACAAGCGCACATGCGCATTTTGCACGTAGGGGCCCGAATCGCCTTCAAAGCTGAGGGCCTGATCCCACTCAAAGCGAATGTCGTTCAGACGGCGGTTTTTCATTTCGCTGAATACCAGCGCGCCAACGGCAATCCGCAGGGCTAAGTCCTGATCCTGGGCCGCGTCGGGGTTTTTCTCGGACATAATGCCCGCGATTTTTTCGCGGGCGGCTTCCAAGACGTCCTTCAACAAGCTCGCATGGCCACTGCGGGTCTTTCCCTTTTCCCAATTGCCTTCATCGCTTTTATGCAAAACCAAGCCAAAGGGAATGTGTTCACAGCGGTCGTGCCACTGGCAACCCAGCAACTCCAACACCTTGAACAGTTGCTGAAAGTGCAGGCTCTGCCCATTATCCACCACGTAAAAACTGCGGTCGAACGCATATTCCTCGCGCCGGTACAGGGCTGCCGCCAGGTCGCGTGTGATATAAAGCGTCGAGCCATCGCTTTTACGAATCAGGGCCGGTGGCATGCCGTGTGCATCCAGATCGACCACTTCGGCGCCCTGGCTCGTCGTCAAAATGCCCTGGGCACTCAGCAGATCAAGCACAGGTTGCAAACGGTCGGCGAAAAACGCTTCACCAATCCACGAGTCAAAATCCACGTTTAAAATCGCGTACAAGCGCCGCAGTTCGACGAGGGTGACCTCGCGGAAGGCGTTCCACAACACGCGGTAATACGCATCGCCGTTTTCAAGCTTGGCAAACGCCTCTCGGGCCGCATTTTCAAGTTCGGGCTCGGCGGTGGCCGCACTTGAGAAGGCCTTGTACAAGCCGTTTAAACGCTCGAGCGTGAGCGTCGCCAGATCGGCTTCTCCCAGACCCTCGCGGACGAACATGACGATCAATTTGCCGTAAGACGTGCCCCAGTCGCCCAAGTGGTTCACGCGCGTCACGGGGTGACCGCGCTTGAGAAACACGCGGCTGAGGCTATTGCCGATCATGGTG
>JBIIWL010000215.1:0-3880 GCA_044338885.1 Fibrobacteria bacterium | reverse complement strand
CGCGCACCAACACCCCACGGAGGGCCATCGTGGAGCACCAACCCTAAGGTCTCACCCCAGTTTCTTCCTAATTTATGGCCTCTTCATGTCTTACCGCAAAATTATTCTGATCGGGTTGGCTTTGCCGGCCGTAGCCCTCGCTGTAGCCGGCGCGGCAGCCTTTGCCACCTTCCAGGCCTCTACTTTTAGAGTGCCCGCCGAAACCTTCACCCGCGCCGGGATCGAAAAAATCCTCGCCCGCGAATCTGTGGTGCTCTACTCAGACGGCAAAGCCCGTGTGGGCTCGTTCTTTGAGGGCACGCACCGCAACTACCTCCCTTACGATTCAATCCCCAAAACCCTCGTCGAAGCCTTGATCTCCGCCGAAGATCGCAATTATTGGAAGCATGGCGGGTGGGACGTCAAAGCGTTTGCCCGAGCCATGGTGGACAACGTGCAAGGCGGGGGCCGTTGGCGCGGGGGAAGCACCCTCACCCAGCAAACAGCCAAAAATCTGTTTGGTCGTTCAGGCCCCTTACGGGGCAAGGTGGACGAACTCGTCAATGCCTACAGACTTGAGCAGAACTTCTCCAAAGAAGAGATTCTGGAGTTTTACCTCAACCAATTTTTTGTGGTGGGCAATGGTCACGGGGTCAGCATCGCGGCCCGTTATTTTTTCAACAAAGAGCCACGCGAATTAACCCTCGTCGAGTGCGCCTTTATCGCGGGCTCGGTCAAAGGGCCAAACCAGTACAACCCGTTCATCCAATCCACTCCGGAGCGGCGTAAGGCGGCCATCAACAAGGGCCGCGCCCGCACGGTCTATGTGTTGGGCCAGATGCGCCGCCACGGTAAAATCACCGAAGCGCAATACAAAAAGGCTGTGGCGAACCCGCCCAAATTAAACCGCGGTGATTTTCGATTTTCGCTCTCGACGAATATGATGAAGGTCAAGCGCCTGCTGGATGAACCCCAAATGCAGGCCCTGCTGGCGCGCTATGGTGTTGAAGATTATACGGCGGCCGGTTTACAAATCGTCACCACCCTAGACGCAGGGATTCAACGGGCCGCGGAATACGCGGTTTATTCCAACCTAGCCCGGCTTGATATGGTCATGCGCGGGTATCAGCCTCCCAAGGACACCGCTCCCTCACGGCTCTCCCATTTTGAGCCCGGTACGTTTGTGACCGGCCGCGTCACCGAAGTCGTGAGTCAAGGGGGCGTGGTCACGGCGTTGAAGCTGCGCTTCGGCGCTATAGATGGCGTTGTGCCGCGCGCCGCGCTTGAAACCTTCTTTAAATCGTGGAACCGCTCGGTCACAGGGGCGGATGTATTGCCTGCACCCGCTACCATCAACGACTTCGCGGCCCGGTATTTTAAACCCGGCAACCTCGTGTACTGCGGCGTGCCCTTCCCCACCCCCGGTGGGCGCGGTTCTAAGCCTGAGAACCACCTCGACATCGCGCAACGCCCCGTACTGCAAGGCGCGGCACAGGTCATGCAAGAAGGCCGCGTGGTCGCCAACGTGGGCGGTTTCGGAAACACGGGGTATGACCGCGTCAATCAAGCCCGCCGCCAATTCGGTTCGTCGTTCAAGCCCATCGTGTTTGCGGCAGCGCTCGAACTCGGCTGGCATGCGCTTGACCCCATCCCCAACGACCGCCAAGTCTTTCAACTCGGCAATCTGTTGTACTTCCCCAAACCCGACCATACGCCCGAAGACACTGTAAGCCTCGCGTGGGCGGGCCGGCGGTCTGAAAACATCGCCAGCGTGTACCTCCTCTATCATTTGTTCGACAAAACCGACTTTTCGGGTTTTTGGGAACAGTGCCGCCGGCTGGGGCTTGATCCCGATAACTTTGCCGCCCCAGATGAATTTGAACGCTATGTGCGCGATACGCTGGGCGTGATTTTAGATGCCGCTCGACTGCGCGAATTGCGCTACCAAAAGGCGGCATCCGATATTGCCATTGACCTAACCTTCGACGGCCGTCAACGCGAGGCGCAGTCTTTACGCGGTTTGCCCTACGGCTTGGGCTTTGCGGATGAACGTCAACGCCTGCGCGAAAGCGGTCAACGCGATGCGGAAACCCTCGTCCGGCTCCGCATCCTCAACCGCAACTTTATCGACCAGGTCGAGCGCGCGCGCCTCTGGCGGCGCGGCACGGGCCTTTGGGTCGCAGCGCGCCACGTTCAGGATAATCGACTCGGCGTGTTCGCCGAATTGCCCCCGAGTCAATGGCGCGCGGTCTCCCTCGAGGAAGCCCGCGGGGTTCGGGATCCCGCGCTCTTCATCGAAGGTGACTTGTCGCTGGAGACCTTACGGGCGCTCGACGAGCGCTTGCGCCCGGCCGAATCCGATGGCCCCCGGTACACGCGCGAAAACCTCTTTGCGTCCAAGGACTTTAAGGCACAAGCGGCCTTGCGATACATCACTGATTTCAGCCGTAAGGTCGATATCACCGCACCGCTAGACGAAGTCATGTCATTTCCCCTGGGCGTGAACGTGATCTCGCTCGGCGAAGCCGTTAACGCCTACCAAGTTTTCCAAGAAGGTTCGCGCTACCGCACACGGTTCGGACACCCGCAGCTGTACATCGAAAAAATCATCACCGCCGATGGCCGCACCATCTTCGAAGATTACGCCGAACCTGAAGCGGTACTCACCGATAGAACCCGCTTCATGCTTGAAGCCATTCTCGCCTCGGTGGTTCAAGGTGGCACGGGCCAGCGCATCGGCCGCGAATTGCGTATCCCCCTGAAAACAGCCTCCGGGCCCACCACACAAATCGCTGTGCCCGCCTATGGTAAAACCGGCACCACCAACGACTATCGCAACGCGGCTTTCCTCGGGTTTATGGCCGCCCCTAAAGGTCAAGGCAAGGGTTACGATCCCACGGCAGGTTATGCGATCGGGGTCTACACCGGTTACGACGACAACCGCCCCCTCACCAACCGCCTCGGCTTTCGAGGCACGGGAGCCAGTGCGGCCATCCCCGCGTGGCTCGACATTGCGCGCAACATCGCACGGCTGCAAAAATATTCCGAGCGTGTGGCCACGGCCGGCGATCAATTCCCCGGCGAACCGCCGCTGTTTCAGCAAGACCGCTACAAACTCTACAAGGTGACGCGCCGCGCCGGTTTGCCGGCCACTCGTGAAGACGATCCCAACTACATCGAGGATTTGTCCGACGAGTTGTCGCCCACCGAAAATATTCAGATCACACGGGACCACGCGCCCCTGTGGATCCGGGAGGATTAAATGAAACGAATGATTGGCGGCGTGCGCGCGGCTTTAATCCTCAGTGTGGGTGTGATCGCCGCGGGTTGTGCCGGCACCGGGGGTCGGTCGGCCCAGGCGTCGGACGACGCGGCAGCGGCGACCAATGCACCGCCGCTCGAGTCGGTGCGCCCTTCGCTCACCTCTGCCGAAGATTCACTCATCCTCGATTTAGTGATCGGTTATCGTCACCGCACCGAAGGCGGCGGCGACACGGAGACACTGAGGCGGGCGCGCAACGCACAGCAGCAGTTGGAATACATGTTGCGTCGCGGTGGAGTCAAAGAGCGTGGCATGGAGGGCCGCATCGTCACGGTAGACGGCGACCGCCTCACCTTGGGCGAGACCATAAACCAACTCTCAGCGGCCTTGCTGCGCCACACACCCGGTGAGGCGTGGCGGCCCGAAGTCGAACGGGCCCGGGAAATTCAGCGCCGCCGTCCGGAACTGTCCGCGCTGGTCGAAGACGCAGAATGGGTGCTCGCCTTAGCCGCTGCGCTGGACGGCCCGCACACTGCAGAACTCAAGACGAGCCTGCGGCGTGTGCATGAACGGTACGCGGCACGCGCACCGCATACCGAAGTGGCCGCCGCAGTCAATGGTTTGCTCCCCTTGGTCGAG
>JBIIWL010000057.1:0-8977 GCA_044338885.1 Fibrobacteria bacterium | reverse complement strand
CATGAAGGTGATCTCGCAAGAGGTGTTCGGCCCCGCGGTCTCGCTGATCAAGGTCGACACGTTCGAAGAGGGTCTCAAGCTCGCTGACGACACGCAGTATGGTTTGCAGGCGGCGGTGTTCACGCGCGATATCGAGCGCGTGTTCCAGGCTATCCATAGCCTCAACTTCGGCGGTGTGGTGGTCAACGATTGCCCGCACTTGCGCCCCGACCAAATCCCGTACGGCGGCAACCGCCAGAGCGGCCTTGGCCGCGAAGGCCTGCGTTTCGCGATCGAGGAAATGACGTCGATTCAGACGGTCATGTTCCGCACCGGTCACGCGCGTTAATTCGCGTAGCCGTTGAAATCAAAAAGCCGCTCCAGCAATGGGGCGGCTTTTTTGTTGTGCGTGTGAATAGGGAGGCGTACACACTCTCTCTCGACCGGCCCCTGAGCAAAAGGACCGCTCTTACGGTTCCTTGTCGAAGGGTGGGGGTGGGGGCGGAGGCCTCAGGGTAGGGTGATGAGGCGGGCAAGCGTGTGGCCGCCTGCGGTCACCGAGACGGTGTACACGCCGGGCCGCAGACTCTCAATGCGGTGGTCTGCGCGGCCGTTGCCGCGACGTAAGGCCACGAGCGCGCCGTTGAGCGCGCGAATCTCGAGCACGTGAGATCCGTTCTGCAAGATGGAGACAGCGAGCACTCCGCCGTGATTCACAAGGCGTGCCGCGTTGGAGAAATTCGAGATGTTTATCGAGGAGCCTTCACGAAGCGACACGACGCCGTTCGAATCCGAGCCCGCGGCCCACAAGATGGCGTTGTAGAGTTGGCGGCGGAGATAGTGATTCGGCAGGCGTGTGGTATCACCTGCAGAATCGATGCTGGGTGCGCCGGTGAAGAGTTCAGCCCGATGACCGAGCCCTGTGTAGAATAGTCGACCACCTTCCTGGAATTCGCGGAACCAACTGTACACATGATCGGGACCCATCTCCCTCATGCCGCCCAAGCCACCCGATAAGCTCGCTTCGCTAAGATTGGTGGTCACCTTCAAGCCGGGTATGCTTCGAATGGTATTTGAGTTTGTGGTGAATGAAACCCACTCTTCCACGAACCGCGCAGTATCAGGGAGCCCTCGGTTCAAAAAGCGCCATGCGGGATCGCCCATTGCGGCGGAATCATGGTGAAGCGTTCCGTAGCGATCGCCACTGACTTTGTTTTGAAAGCGTGCGCCGTGCAATGTATCCCACACGGGCAAGCTCCCATAACTATCGATGGACCAATGCGTGCTCACTAAACCTTTGGTTCGAATGAACCTCGCGAATCGCGATCGATGTGCGGTATCGACAATGGTGCCGCCGATGCCGACGAAGTTTGAAACAACGACGACATCGAGGGAGTCAAGGGCCGCGATGAACGCCCCGAGTTGCGTCGCAGTAGGCCCGCAGTTGTTCCCTGTGCATTGCCCCGAGTCGGGGCCGAATACGCGCACGGTGACCCCCTGAGTGGGCATTACGGGACTCTGAAACCCGGCCGCCGAGGGGTTGGCTAAAATGGAGGCAATCGCTCCTGAGGCGGTGTGGATATTGGTGTGCCAGTATCGACCCGGACCGGTTCCTTTGAGAATCCCCACGCGGATCGGCGCGGCGGTGGCGGTGCCGGCCAGGGCAAAGGCGGCGAGAGCGACCAATACCGCCAGGGGAACGATGCGGCGGATCATGGGATGACCACGCGGCGGGTCTGTCGCCCAGCGGTTGTGGTGACGACTACGAGCTGCACACCGGAGTGGAGGCCTGTGAAGGTGTGGTCCATTTTTCCCGTTCCTTTGCGAAGAGCCATTCGGCGGCCATCCAACCCCTTCAGTTCGATACGATGTACACCGTCTTGGAGGATCGAGACGGAAAGTGCGCCACCGTTCAAGGCGATACGCGGCGCGTCGGAGAACTTCGAGACGTTTTTTGAGGCGCGATCGCGGACGGAGACAACGCCGTTTGAATCAACCCCTGCCGCCCACAGAATGGCGTTGTAGAGTTGGCGGCGGAGGAAATTGTTCGCCGGCCTGGTGGTGTCTCCTGTGGAGTCGAGGCGCGCGGCTCCCGTGAACAATTCGACCCGATCCCCTAGCCCTGTGTAAAAGAACCGCCCGCCTTCGGGAATCGTTCGGTACCAGCTGTACGGTTGCCGGGCGCTCAATCTTGTCGCGCCACTCGAGCTGAGGCTGGCGGAATCAAGGGTCATGGTCACCTTGAGGCCGGAGATCGCGCGCAGAGAGTCGGCATGACGAGTATGCGAAAGCCATTTTTCCGCGAACCGGGCGGTATCGGGCAGGCCCCGGTTCAGAAAGCGCGCTGCGGGATACTGCGCTGCCGCGCTATCGCGGCGGAGGGTTCCCGAACCCGTGGTTATCCAGCCGCCCGACAAGGTGCCGGGCAAGGAATCCCACGCGCCCCAGTACGGGTTGCCTGTGGTGGTCTGCGTTGTCCAGTGAAGACTCACCACACCGCGCGTTTTGAAAAACCATTCCAGTTTGGCGCGGTTCACCGTATCCGTGAAAATCGAGGCGAACCCGACGTTGTTCGGAAAGACGATGACGTCCAGCGAATCCAGGGCGCTCATGAAGGCGGCCTTTTGCCCTGCCGAAGGTGTCCCCTGTTGGGCGGAGTCCAGACCAAAGAACGAAAGGACGATGCCCGCGGCAGGCTTCACGAGTGCGGGCCCGAGGTTTGCCGCATCGGGATTCGCCAACAAAGTCGCCAAGGCTGTTCCGGCGGTGTGAATGTTGGTGTTCCAGTACCGGCTTGATCCGATACCCTTGAAGAAACCGACCCGGATCGGCGCGGCGGTGGCGGTGCTGGCCAGGGCAAAGGCGGCGAGAGCGACCAATACCGCCAGGGGAACGATGCGGCGGATCATGGGATGACCACGCGGCGGGTCTGTCGCCCAGCGGTTGTGGTGACGACTACGAGCTGCACACCGGAGTGGAGGCCTGTGAAGGTGTGGTCCATTTTTCCCGTTCCTTTGCGCAGAGCCATTCGGCGGCCATCCAACCCCTTCAGTTCGATACGATGTACACCGTCTTGGAGGATCGAGACGGAGAGTGCGCCACCGTTCAACGCGATACGCGGCGCGTCGGAGAACTTCGAGACGTTTTTTGAGGCGCGATCGCGGACGGACACGACGCCGTTTGAATCAACCCCTGCCGCCCACAGAATGGCGTTGTAGAGTTGGCGGCGAATAAATTTCGCACCAACATCTGTCCCGGTATAACCTTGGATTCGATATCCCAATCCTGAGTAAAAAAGCCGGCCTCCTGTTTCGAATTCCCGATACCAGCTAATTGGATGGTCGCCCATGGGAGGCATTCCGCCCAACCCGCCTTCAAGTGAACCCTCGTTAAGATTTAAGGTCGTCTTTAGCCCTTTCAGGCTCCGAATGCTGTCTCCACTGGATGTGAAAAAAGGCCAGTATTCAGTGAGCCGCACCGTATCTGATAAACCTTTATTCAGAAAACGCCAGGCAGATTCGGTCTTCGCAAGTGAATCGAGACGTATAGTTCCTTGCCGTGCGATGTTAAAGTTTGAAAAGCGGGTCCCGTGAAGCGAGTCCCAAGCGGGCCAAGTGTTTGAGCTCATGGCGGCTGAGAGATAAATGCTCACAGCCCCTTTATGCTTTAAATATTCGGAGATTTCATGTCTGGAAACCTGATCTGGTATGACGGCATCAGGTCGGTAATTGTTCAAGAAAATCACGACGTCAAAACTATCCAAGTTGGTTACAAACTCTGAGCGCAGTTCAACACTTAACAGATAGGTGTTGCCCGTGGCTGGAAATTGTTTGAACTGAAAGCCTGAAGTAGGCACGACAAAGTTTGTCCCCAGTAGCGATGTGTCTGGATTCGCCAAGATGCTTTGGATCACGTTGGTTGCGGAATGGTGGTAGCTCCAACCCGCTTCCGTTGATCCATTGCCTTTCAAAATCCCCACGCGGATCGGCGCGGCGGTGGCGGTGCCGGCCAGGGCAAAGGCGGTGAGGAGTGTGGCGATATGAAGCCGCACAGCAGACCGACTGCAGGGGGTGGTTGGCGCGGGAGTATTTGACATAACTGTAATCTACCTGATATGTATCAATGCGTGGTGAGGTATCCGTTGGTTCGTTCTAGGTAGCCTTTTTTAAGCAACTAGGGGATTTAGCGCGACGACACCCCCGAAATCGCCGGGGAAGAGGGGAGTAAGACACCTATCTTATCACCCTCGGAGGTTTAACCCATGGTTGTGTGTATTCGCCTTTTGGCCTTACTTGTGCTTGTCGCACCGTTCTCAGCGATGGCCCAACATTTTGGGCGCGCGTACTTCGACGTGCGTCTCGTAGCACCCGATTCGATTTTGGTCGACGTAGGTGCCGATCGACAAGACATGATGAACACGGTTGAGACCTTCCCCGACCGCTACACGGGCGAACCTGGTACGTTCTACGGGGTCTATCAGCAGCGCTTGGAAGCGTATTTGCAAAGCCGCGTCCATGTGCGTGCCGATGGCAAAGCCGTGCGCCTCGCGGCGGTGCGCTGGAAGGCCGGCGGCAAAGACCGCACCGACGATATGGATTCGGCATCTTTATGGGGGCCGTACACAACCATCACTCTGGGAGGCCGCCTACCGGCCTCGGCCCAATCGCTTTCGATTCGCGCCGACCTGTGGGTCGAACGGCCCGATAAGCCGAAGTTGTCGATGGTGGAATACGCCTTGTGGGACGGCGATCGGGCCCTGCGCCGCGTGTGGATGCCCACCGAGCGGATGCTCCGTTTTCCGCTAGGGGCCGATTCCCTGAAGGCGATGCGGAAAACGCCCCCCGCACCGCCCACAGAACGTGTTCCCGTGGATCACTCAGGCCATGGTCATTAAGGGTTAAAGAATCGCTGAATTCGCTACGGCACTACGACCCGGCGTGAGACCGTATTTGTGCCCGTAGCCACCTTCAGCACATACACGCCCGATGGCACATCCTTGATGGAGTGATCGCCCCTTTTTGCGGTGCCACGGCGCGTGGCGATCAAGCGTCCATTTAAACCGTGGAGTGTGATTGTGTGAGACGAATGACCGACTACGGCAATGGAGAATGATGATCCAAAGAGCGTGATACGAGCGTGATCGGAAAAGCGAATACTGGGTTGGGTCGCGACCGAAGTCGTGATGTCATAACCGCCCGCCCAAAGAATCGCGTTGTAGAGTTGGCGACGGAAGAAGTAAACGCTGTCGTATGTCTCCGTCCTGTGACCGATAGCGGTGTAAAAGAACTTGCCGCCCGTGCTGAACTTCCGGTACCAGCTCATGGGATGATCCCCACCCATCGATTGGCTTGAAGTGACCGGCTGCTCGTAGGTGGTTTCATCCAGATTCGTGGTGACAACGACTGGGGGGTAATTT
Organism: Fibrobacteria bacterium; assembly: GCA_044338885.1. GTDB lineage: Bacteria > Fibrobacterota > Fibrobacteria > UBA11236 > UBA11236 > UBA11236. The sequence goes on along the minus strand of JBIIWL010000057.1, from coordinate 3,582 downwards.
CCGGACTGCACGAGGTCGGAGGAATACCCTCCTGCTCGCAGTTCGGCGCTACTTCGGGAGAACGTGAGCCACTCCTCATGGAAGCGCGCAGAATCCGGTAAGCCATGGTTAAGAAACTTCCAGTCGCCGTTTGACCCTGCCCCGTTGACGTTATCGAGGCGAAGCGTAGCCCGCATCTGCGGGGGATGGCTCAACATTCGGGATGCACCGACATTCAACCAGTCTGACCAGGTTCCAAAGTTGTCGTTGGATTGATGAAGGCTGACCACACCCTTTTTCGACCAAAAGTCGACGAGTTTTGCGCGCGCCTCTTGGCTGTTGATTGTATTCCCGAGTTCTACAAAGTTGAGAATGACAATAACATCGAGCGAGTCGAGAGCGTTGATGAAACTATTTCTTTGCTCGGCTGTCGGCCCGCATCCGCTGCCCGAGCACTGGTTTGAATCTGGACCGAACAGGCGAACCGCAAAGCCTTGCGGAGGAATGACGGGATTGTTGAGGCCTGCACCTGCAGGGGACGCCAAAAGAGTGGCAATTACATTGGCGCCGGGATGCATGCTGGTGTGCCAATAACGACCTGCACCGGTCCCTTTGAGAATTCCCACCCGGATCGGCGCGGCAGTCGCCTTCCCAACAAGAGCCACGCAGAGTCCGATGAGCAGTAGTTTGGCGGCGTGCATACGATTCATTAAGGAATGGTGATGAGTTTGGTGGTTCGCCCGGCATGTGAGAAGACGGTGATGATATGCACGCCGGGGGTCAGGCGGTCGAAGGTGTACTGCCCGCGCGCGGCGTTTTGACGCGCGTCGATACGGCGTCCGTTGAGTGCCAGGATTTCAATGGAGTGGGCGCCGTTGTTTAGAAGCGTCACCGTGAGAGCAGATTTTGTGAACGAGAGTTGTGCCTGATCGGCGACGCGAGAATGTGGTTTCGTCGTTCGATCGGTGACAGAGACCACGTTGCCCGTTGAATCCACACCAGCCGCCCACAGGATCGCGTTGTAGAGCTGGCGACGGAGGAATCGTGGTTGGTTGCCACCTTGATAGAGGTTGGCGCGATGTCCGATCGCCGTGTAAAAGAAGCGTCCGCCTTCTGAAAGCTCGCGGTACCAACTCAGGGGATGATCCGTGCCCATGGAGCGCGCTCCGCCCAATCCGCCTGCATAGGTGGTCTCGTCGACGTTCACCGTTGTTTTGAGGCCTGGGGTGGAACGAATAACATCTGCGTTGGTGGTGTAGGAAAACCATTCCTCAAGGAAGGTGGTGTCGGCAAGCCCCCTGTTCAGAAAATGCCACGCCTCATCGCGACCCGAAAGCGTGTCGAGTCGGATGGCGGCATTGCGGTCACTAGAGGGATGGTTTTGGAACCTTGCACCGTGTAGCGAATCCCATGCGGGCCAAGCCCCGTATGAGTCGATAGTTTTGTGGACGCTGACGAGGCCTTTTCGTCGGACGAAGGCTTCAATTTTTTGACGATGGTCCGGTTCGGAAAAAACTTCTCCGATGGCGGTATTATTTACGAAAACCAAGACGTTCAGTGTGTCTAGAGCGTTAATGAAAGCTTGCTTTTGTTCCACGGTCGCATACCCCGTACCCGTGACGATCCCGAAGCGGGAGGCGGTAACACCATCCCGGGGCTTTATAAGATTCGGGCCTAGTCGTGCGGTGTCAGGAGCAGCAAGAAGAAGGGTGATCGCATTAGCCGCCGTATGAGCGCTTGTCGTCCAAAATCGTCCCTGGCCTATACCCGTGAAAATCCCCACGCGGATCGGCGCGGCGAACGTGGTCGCGGCGAGGGTCAGGAGAACGAGCAGTGTTTTAAACCGCATGTTCATTCCACAACCGCCATGCGGGTGACCCGTTGCTTGCCTGTTGTGACCACTACGATATAGGCGCCCGAACGCAATGCGTCGAAGCGGTGCTCGGTGCGACCTTCACCGCGCCGAAACGCCATGCGTCTACCATCCACCCCCAACACCTCAACCTTGTTCGGTCCGTCGCGCAGCAAAGACACCGTGAGAGCATTCGCGTTGAACGACATCCGCGCGTGGTCGCCGAAGCGTGGGTGCCGTGCGCGGTTGCGGTCGGCAATGGATACTGTGCCGGTCGAGTCGACGCCGGCTGCCCATAGGATGGCGTTGTAAAGTTGGCGACGAAGGAATCTTGACGGAGCGGCACCTTGATACAGATTGCCGCGTCCTCCGATTGCGGTGTAAAAGAACCGCCCACCTTCCGAAAAGGAGCGATACCAACTCAAGGGATGGTCTGTACCCATTGCGCGCGCGCCCCCAAGTCCTCCTGCGTAAGAACTTTCATCCACCCTCAATGTGACTTTGAGTTTGGGTACGTTTCGGATAGCTTCGCCGTTGGTGGTAAATGATATCCAACTCTCAAGGAAAGCCGTGTCAGTAAGACCTCGATTGAGAAACTTCCAAGAAGGTTCCGATTGAGAGATCGTATCCAAATAGATCGAGGCAGTCCGATCAGAAGATGGATAATTCTGGAAAATGGCACCATGCAGAGAATCCCACTGCTCCCATATCGGCGAACCCAATCTGTAAATCGACATATGGATGCTTACAACCCCGCGAATCTTTGCAAAAGCCTCAATTTTAGCCCTCTCTGTGCTATCTGTAAAAAGGCCTGCATAGTGCGCAGTATTGGGAAATACAACGACATCCAGACTATCTAGAGCTTCGATGAAGGTTCGTTTTTGATCGGGAGTGGGTGGTCCGGTGGCCGATGAAGGAGTCCCGTATTGGCCGACTAAAAAAGTATCCAGCGGGAGGACAAGGTCAGGGCCGAGGTTTGAAGTTAATGGGTTCGCCAGAATGTCTGAAATCACATTTCCCGCGGTATGAATGCTGGTTCTCCAGCAGGAACACCCGGAACCGATGCCTTTAAATACACCCACCCGGATCGGTGCGGGGAACGTGGTCGCGGCGAGGCTCAGGAGAACGAGCAGTGTTTTAAACCGCATGTTCATTCCACTACCGCCATGCGTGTGACCCGGTGCTTGCCTGTTGTGACCACAACGATGTAGGCACCCGAACGCAATGCGTCGAAGCGGTGCTCGGTGCGGCCCGCGCCGCGACTTAACGCCACACGTCCACCATTCACCCCCAACACTTCAACCGTGTTTGGCTCATCATTGAGGATTGAAACCGTAAGTGCCCCGGCGTTGTAAGACACGCGCGCGTGATCGGCGAAGCGGCTGTGTTGTTTCGTCGTTCGATCGGTTACGGAGACGACGTTGCCCGTCGAATCGACGCCTGCGGCCCAGAGGATTGCGTTGTACAGCTGGCGGCGGAGGAAGGGAGTGGTCGGGGTGCCTGCGCTATCCAGATAGGTTGGAGCGCGATGACCAACCGCCGTGTAGAAGAATCGCCCGCCCTCCTCAAACTTCCGGTACCAGCTCATGGGATGATCGCCCATGGCGCGCGCGCCACCCATGCCGCCGGCATAGGACGATTCATCAATGTTGACCGTAACCCGCAATCCCGGTATTGCCCGGATTACGCTCGCATCGGTGGTGAATGAAAACCATTCTTCCAGAAAGTTGACCGTGTCTGGTAACCCCGAG
>JBIIWL010000001.1:0-29244 GCA_044338885.1 Fibrobacteria bacterium | reverse complement strand
CGCAGGGTGGTTTTGAAATCGTCCCCCTGAAAGCGAATTCCAGCCCTCCCATGTTCCTCGGTTATCTGATGAGGAATGAACGCTAACAACACCCTTGGCTCGAATGAACCGTTCGATTCGGTCACGCTCGGAACTATCGGTGAAGATGCGGTCGATCGAGGTGTTGTTGTTAAAAATCACAACATCAAGAGAATCAAGGGCGCCGAGGAACTGAGCGCGTTGTTCTGGATTGGGGGCACCACTAGTCGCCGATAATAATCCATAAACCGATGGTATGAAACCAGTACGGTGAATCAGCAGGTTTGCACCCAGTCTTGATTGACTTGGGGCAGCCAGAATATTGAAAATAGCGTTACTCGCCGTATGGACGTTCGTGTGCCAGAATGTGCCGGTTCCTACACCGTTAAAGATCCCCACCCGGATCGGTGCGGCGAACGTTGAGGCTGTGAGGCCACACACGAGCAATAGCGCTTTGAGGCCCATGCTCATTCCACTACCGCCATACGCGTGAGGCGTTGACCACCCGACGTGACCGACACGACATAGACGCCAGAGCGCAATGCGTCGAAGCGATGCTCGGCGCGACCCTCGGCGCGCTTTAACGCCACGCGTCCACCATTCACCCCCAACACTTCAACGGTGTTTGGTGAATCGTTCAGGATTGAAACCGTAAGTGCCCCCGTGTTAAACGTCACCTGTGCGTGATCGGCGAAACGCGCGGGTGCGGTGCGATTACGGTCGGCAACGGAGACTACGGTACCGGTCGAGTCCACGCCTGCGGCCCAGAGGATTGCGTTGTACAGCTGGCGGCGGAAGAAGTAAGCTGCTTCCGGAGTGGTGGGATTATTTGTGACACCTGCATAAGTCTGAGCCCTGTGTCCGAGTGCCGTATAAAAGAAACGTCCTCCATCACCTGACTCCTTGTACCAACTCATTGGGTGATCAGCGCCCATGGTCCGGGCTTGCCCGATTCCGCCTTGATAGGAGGCTTCATCAATGCGGACGGTAGTTTTAAGCCCTGGTGATGAGCGAATGACATCGGCGTTTGTCGTGAATGAAAACCATTCTTCCAAGAACCGTGCGGTATCCGGGAGCCCCCTGTTTAGGGCTCTCCAAGAGGGTTCTTTGTTCGAATCCGAGTCAAGGTGCAATGTTGCTTGTCGGTCACTCGGTGGAAAATTTAAGAAACGCGCGCCATGGATCGAATCCCATGCGGGCCAGGCTCCATAACTGTCCGTCGTGGCGTGTATGCTAACAACACCCCGTGTGCGAAAATACTCCAAGAGTCGGATACGTTGTTCAGGTCGACTAATCACATTTCCCATTTCGACGATGGTCGGGAAGATCACAACATCAAGGCTGTCCAAAGCCGCGAAGAACACGTCCTCTTCCGCATCGGTCGTGGTGCTAGTTCCTGTCACTTTGCCGAATTGTGTTGCAATGAAACCATCCGTCGGTTTTATCAAATCCGGCCCCAAATTAGCGGAGTCGGGGTTGGTTAGGATCGAGACGATTGCGGAGCCGGCCGTATGGATGTTCGTGTGCCAGAAGCGCCCCGTACCAATCGATTTGAAAATCCCCACCCGGATCGGTGCGGCGTCTGCAAGCGATGCGACCATGGTGATGGCGATCAGAGGTGCATACCACTTAAAGGTTTTAAATAGTGACATCTTTTTAATCTAAAGGGTCGAGGGAGGTCGTGCTTGATACTTCTGGATCAAATGGGGCAAATCCTGTCAATGGTACGAACGAATCAAAGAATGCTGTTTAGGTAAACTATTTCCTTGGAAAATGGCCCGTATTGCTCACGCGGCTTGCCTTGGGCTCTAGGGGACTTCTACCTTATTGATTCGCCGGTTTTTGGAGGATTCTGTGATTCGTTTTGCCCGTTTCTTGATACTGAGCCTTGTGCTCGCGCCCCTTGCGGCCCGCGCGCAACATTTCGCCCTCGCCTATGCCGATATTCGGTACAAAGCGCCCGATTCGGTGACGATCACCATTGAAGCCGATGCCCAAGATTTGATGAACACCGTCTTTACCTTCCCCTTGTATGCTGACACCGGCGTGCAAGCCTATCGCCGCTACGAGCTTCGAATGGAGCACTACCTCCAACAAAAAATCAAACTCAAGGCCGATGGAAAGCCTGTGTACCTCTCGGCCGTGGCTTGGAAATTCGGCGGAACCGGACGCGATGATGGCCTAGACTCAAATTCGATTCAGGCGGGGAATCACACCTTTGTTTTAGGCGGCAAAATCAAAGCGGGGACCAAAAAGATTTCGGTCTACTCCGAAGTTTGGAATGAAAGACCGGAGGTCGACCATCCCCCCATCATGGAATACTTCTTATTTGAAGGCGATGCCGTGCGCCGCCGTTTCAGCGCCCCGACTGAGCGGTGGGTCCACTTTCCCATTACGGCCGATTCGCTCGCCAAAATGAGTCTGCACCCGCCGCGTATCCCACCGCGCGACTCAGACCACTCGGGACACAAACACTAAGCTGAGGCCAACGTATTTCGGCGCTCACCGCATAGGCGCAATTGAATTCAACAACTCCCGTACGGCGGGAAAGTTCGGATACATCGCCAACGCCTTGCGAAACCGCTCTGCCGCGCGCACCGTATCGCGGTGTTCCAGCACGTGAGCGCCCTGATTGGCGTAACCTTCCGCATACTCCACTCGTATTTGTTCCGAGAGACGATTGACCGAAGGTGAGGGTAGGGGGGCGAGGGTGAAGTCGCGGGGTGGAATGTAGGCCGTCGTGTTTGAGTCCGGTTCAAGCCGGAACACCATGCCCGAGGGCACAAGGCGATAACCCGGTGCTTCGTCCGCATTGATTCCCGAGGTAAAATAAACGGGCCGATTCGCCCTTCGGCTGTTCTCAATGATCGAACGGAACATAGCACGCAGTCGCGCATTGTACGCCACCGTATCACGAGGCCCGTGCACAAACCGATGGAGCTCCTCACGATACACCGCAATCTCTGCGCGTGAAGCCTTCATGAGCCATGGGTGCCGCGCTTCAAGGTGAGAGAAAAACCAGGGGTTGCCCAAAAGAATAATGTCAAGCACCACCGCATCGCTGCGATAACCCTGAACGATCTGCCAATAAAAAGCCGGGCTTCCCAGTCGTTCATATTCGTTGGTGAACAGTACCGCCCCTGAGTCTAATGATTCGAGAACGTTGCGTGAATAGTCTGATACCAGCGTATCGCGGCTTTTATCCATCGTCTTGAAATTCAAAAGCAGCGGAGAGAGAGCTAGCAGCGCGCAAATCAATCGCACGGCGAGCGTCAGTTTTCCGGCCTTCACTGTCCATAATCCACCAAGTGCAGCCCCGGCCCACAAGGCCACCATAAAGTGCGGGTGGAGGTGGAAATTTGGATCATCAAACGCATAGTTTGCCGCATACACCAAGCCCGTGCCGAACACCAGCCCCGAAAAAATCAATAAGCCCGGCAGCGTACGATAGAGAACCACAATCCCTGCGATAGCGAGCACTATCACCGGCCACCCGAAATCAACGGGTAAATCAACCGCAAACTGAGTCAGCTTACGAACCGCGATCTCCCACGACGAGAACATCTGCTCACCGTATTGTGCGCCCCGGACATGCTTCCAAAGCGCGCCCCAATTGTTTGGCTCGCCCCAATTCATCAGGGGAGCCGTAGCCGAGCGAATCAAAATAAACAGGTAGGCGGTGAGGCCTAAAACAAAGGGTGGGATCGCGTAGGCGATGAGCATGAAGGCGCGGCGATTGAAGCCCTGCACGCGAAAGAACAGCCACAAGAAAGCCGGCGCTAATAATGACGTCATCATGTGATGGGCAAAGCTCAGACCCAGCACATAGGCGAACAGCAGCCACGTGCGCCGCCCCTTTTGTTGACCTTCCTCAACAAGGGACGTCAGGAACAATCGCGTCACCACGGCTAGAAAGACGAGGTGAAGCGCGTACACTTCAAGAAAGACACCCTGCTGCCAAAACACGGCAGAAAAGGCGAAAATCAATGGTGCGGCAAGTGCCGCACATTCATCGGAAAGAGGGCCGCGTTGAAATTCTGTGGAACCTTGCGCGCGCGTAGACGATGAAAAGGCTGTGCGACCACGGTTTGAGAATATGAACCGGAATAGCCCCCAAAACTGATACACCGCGAGCGCCGTGAGGAGTGCTCCAAATAGATTCATCCGCCATGCGCCGTAGTCGCCAATGGGAATGCGGACGAATAACGAGCCCAGCATTGTATAAAGGGGGTAGCCGGTGGGATGCGCAATGCCCATCGTGTGCAAAACAGCGGCAAGTTCACCGGGATCTTCGGTCCCAATCCCCGAAGACATCGTATTGACATAAACGAGAAGTGCTCCCAAAAAGAGGAGTGCCCCTGAAGCCATTTTTGAATAAAGAAAGCGATGCATGAGTCGTGGTCTGATTCTTGAAATGCTTGAACGTTCAATAATACCCAACGATCAATCCGCTTCGTCAGGGATGGGCATAAAAAAAGGGCGAGGTTACCCTCGCCCTTTTTTTATGCCTGTTGGCAATTGTCTTTAGCGAATCGTCACGAGCTGGCTCGAACGGCCATTCTGCGTGTTGACGGCGACCGAGTACACGCCCGAGTTAAGGCTCGAGAAGTTGTACGCGAAATCGCGGCCTTCACCACGGCGGATCGCAACGCGACGGCCGTCCAGAGTCGTGAGCTCAACACTGTGGATGCCGGGTTGCAGCAAGGTCACAGTGAGGGCGCCTTCGCCAGCGCTCATGCGAGACACGTCTGCAAAGCGGAGGGACTTGGCGGCCTGGGGCTGGATCGACACTGTTCTGGTGGTATCGTAGCCAGAGGTCCACAAAATCGCGTTGTACAGCTGGCGGCGCAGGAAGCGGGGGTTGGCGGTGGTACCGGCCCAGATGTTGGCACGGTGACCCACGGCGGTGTAGAAGAAGCGGCCACCGGTCGGCAGCACACGGTACCAGCTCATCGGGTGATCCGTACCCATGGCGCGGGCGCCACCCAAACCACCGGCATAGGAGGCTTCGTCAATGTTGACGGTCACCTTCACGCCCGGGTAGCTACGGATCACGTTACCGTTGGTGGTAAACGAGAACCATTCTTCGAGGAAGGTCGTATCGGCGAGCGATTTGTTGAGGAACTTCCAGTTAGAATCGGCGAGGGCGTAGGAGAGGTCCAACGAGTCGAGGCGCAAGCGGCCGTTACGATCGGCAGACGGGTGGTTCTGGAAGCGTGCAGCGTGGATGCTGTCCAAGCCCGTCCAGGTACCGTAGGAGTCAGTCGTCGCGTGGACGGCGATGTAGCCCTTGGTTTGAATGTGGTTCATCAGTGCCGTACGCGGGGCACCAGCGGCAATCGAGTTACCGATTTCCACGAAGCAGCTAATCAGCACCACGTCGAGCGAGTCGAGGGCTGTGATAAAGGCGTCGCGCTGCACGGTGGTCGGCGTACCGGTACCGGACGGCAGACCAAACTGGGTGAAGGTGAAGCCTGCGGTGGGCTTCACTAAATCGGCACCCAAACCGGTGCTGTCCGGGTTAGCCAAAATGGCGGCCAGCTGGGTACCCGAGGTGTGAATGTTGGTGTGCCAGTAGCGGCCTTGGCCCGTGCCCTTGAATTGGCCGACGCGAATGGGGCGATCTTTTCCAGGAACGCCCTGCGCAAAGACCGAACCCGTCAAAGCCAGTAAAACGGTTAATCCGAGCATCTTATTGATAGTCATTGTATCCCTCTCTTTTATCCTCGCGGTGCGAGGCCTTTAGAGGATAAAAGTACAGTGACTATATGAATCACGCTCATAAAATCGCGTTCGAGCGAAAATTCACCCGATAATTCCACCGGCCCACAGTGATTTACTACCAGATCCGGCAAACCTTTCGTTTTTTTTGAAAAAGTGAATTGACAATTGGGTCTTGAGGCCTACATTAGGGCGACTCTACCCGGATTGATCCGATGTCGAGCAGCCCCCGATACTTCTAGGAGCATGGTATGAACGTACGTAGCCTCATTTCCCTCTCGGCACTTGTCCTCGCCGCGCCTTTTGCAGCCTTTGCGGCAGAGGACGCAGAAATCGAATACAAACGCATCTCGATTTCTGGCCAGTTTGATAATGGTCAAATCGTTAAAGGTGGCACCAGCTACACCGAAAACAACGCGAAAGACTACGAATTCAATGGTGATTTCTTTCAGCGTATGGGTGTCTGGATCACTCAAGAAGCGGTGGTCAACCAAAGACTCCAGCTCACCGTCGGTGTGGGCGGTATTTTCTGGTACTCGATTCCCAACGATCCCAACACGGTGTCCTCCCGCCAGACCCAGTTTGGCCCCGGTATCTCCCAGGCCCAGGGTGTTTACACCTTTGGCGACCTCGAGAACCCCACGGCTCGGTTGCAAATGGGCTTTTTCCCTTATAAGTACAACCCTGACGCCAAGAACCTCGGCGAATACCTGATGCGCTCGGGTGCCTACCCGGGTTACCTGACCACCGGTGGTTGGAGCATGCTGAACAGCGCCGCCTACATGGTTCAAGGTCTCCGTGCGAATGCCCAATATTGGGATAAGCGCGTCGATGTCGACTTCCTGATGGCTATGGAGCGCGATCTGCCGCCTTTGTTTAGCATCACGCCGGCCTTGGTGGCCTCCGTGACTCCGGTTGAAGGTGTCCGCTTGGGCGCCGGTGTGGCCTGGAACCACGGCCTTTCGGTCAAACCCAGCCGCGAAACCCCCAACGATCCTTCGGGCAATAACTTCGTGATCACGGGTTTCGACTCCACGGGCGCGCCCATTCGCGATAGCTCGGAACGCTATTCGTTCCAAGGCGTCAAACTGACTGCAAATGCCTCGTTTGATCCTAAGGCGTTCATCTCGCTCCCCGAGGCATATTTCGGTCCTGAAGACCTGAAGCTGTACGGTGAAGTCGCGGTCTTAGGCTGGAAGAATTACGACTACATGTACGAGAAGCGCACCGAACGCATGCCGATCATGGGTGGTTTCAACATCCCCACGTTCAAGATGCTCGACGTCCTCTCCTTTGAGCTCGAGTACTACAACTCTCAGTTCTTCAACAGCTTTAAAGAGCCCCTGTACTCCGCCTTGCCCATCTGGCAGCTCCCGGACTTTGCGGATCCTGCTTCTGTGGCACGCTATAACGCCACCGCCAAACGCGATAATTGGAAGTGGACCTTGTACGGCAAGAAGAAAGTCACCAAGGGGATCGATATTTACGCTCAAGCCGCGAGCGATCACATTCGAACCTTCCACGTGCTTGAAGGGCTTTTGCCGACCATGGTGCCTATCACCAACCGCAACGGCAAAGATTGGTACTACCTCATCCGATTCCAGTTCGGCATTTAACGGACCGCACAGCGAACCCGAAAGGAGCCGAACATGAATTTTCGAAATCTGATTTCTGCGGTCGTGGCTACCTGCCTGACAGCAATCCCCACCCTCGCGGAACCCGCCGAGGATAACGTGAAATTGATGCCCTTGTCCATGGGGTCCTTGATTGACTTCGGTCAGGTTGTGAAGGGCAAATGGAATGAATCCGTCCAGGATGCGAACTACATCCAGCGGACTTCGGTTTGGGTTACTCAAGAAATCCACGTCAGTGACCGCCTCCAGGTGCGCGCCGGCGTGGGTGGCATGTTCTGGTACGACATCGAGAATCCCCCTCCGGGCGAAGCGAATGTGCGTCCCTTTGTGACCTCGACCAAGTTCGGCCCGGGTATTTCCCGTGCAGACATGGAGTATCGCTTCGGTGACGTGACCAAACCGGTCGCGACCTTGCAAGCGGGGTTTTTCCCTTACAAGTACAATGCTGATGCGGCGAACCTCGGCGAATACCTGTTGCGTTCGGGGGCCTATCCCGGCTACTTGAGCTCGGGTGGCTGGAACCTCATGGGCAACGGCTACATGATGCAGGGTGTTCGGGTCAACGTGCCCATGTTTGGCGGTAAGCTTCAACATGAGTTCTTGCTCCCCGTCGAACGTGATCTGCCGCCCACCGGCGACATTTCTCCGACCTACATCGTAACGGCCTTCCCGGCTCGCGGCGTTGAGGTGGGTGGCGGCGTGTCTTGTCATCACTGTCTCGCCGTGAAACCGAGCGTAACCTCGCCCAAGGTTCGCTATGGTGAGAATGCCACCAACTTCGGCAACGGAAGCGGGATCATTCGGGAGAATCCCAATTTTGTCGATTCTCTGCCGGCAACCGATTTGACGGGCGCGCGCGTTGATAACGGACTTGGTTCTACACTGAACCCGCGTTACATCTACGATACCACCAGCTTCTACACCTTCCAGGGTGTGAAACTTATGGCTCGCGCATCTTTCGATCCCAAAGCCTATGTCACAATGGACATGCTGGGGCCCCAAGATCTCAAGGTGTTCGGTGAAATCGCGCTCCTCGGTGTGAAGGATTACGACTTCTACTACGAGAAGAAAACGGAACGCATGCCTGTGATGTTCGGCTTCAATGCACCGACCTTCCGTTTCCTGGACGTCCTCTCGTTCCAGATGGAGTACTACAACTCGCCGTTTCCGAACTCAATTGAGAACGCCTACCGTTACCAGATGCCGACTCTGCCCTTCGTGAACAGTGGTCCGTCTGGAACGATTTCCGAACAGGACCCCAACTTGTTCAAGAGGGATCTTGATGAGGTCACTAAAGACAACTGGAAGTGGTCTTTGCTTGCAAAGAAAACTGTGGTGCGTGGTTTGACCATTTATGCTCAGGCCGCCAACGACAACCAGCGTCTCGTGAACTGGAAGGCGGAGCAGTCGTATGCGCCGGTCACCAACATCGAGTGGAAAGACTGGTACTACATGATGCGTCTCGAGATGGGCATCTAAGCCACCTCAAGTTCGACAATAAAAAAGCCGTTCGCTACCCCGCGAACGGCTTTTTTATTGTCGAACTATTTGATTCACAGGCCACAGCGCGTCGTGCCGTCGAACGGCTCGACGCTCCGTCTCGCGTTACACCTCCGTAAACTCTGCGTCCTCTGCATCCAGAGGGCCTTCACTCCCGGAGGACTCACCCATAACCCCCAAATCTTTTTCCGCCCGCGCCATCTCATCAGCGGTTTGTCCGTTAAACAAGAAGTCGTCGTCGCGGTAGTCGATCACCAGGTGCGTGCCCGGGCGCAAGGCGCCGGCCACCAGCACCCGGCTGAGCGGGTTCTCCAGCCGCCGTTGGATGAAGCGGTTGATCGGCCGTGCCCCAAACTGTGGGTCGTAGCTGAGCTCTGCCACCGCACGCGCCGCCGGCTCGCTAAGCTCCGCCGTGATACCGCGTTCGCGCAAACGCTTGGCCAAGTCGCCAAAGCGGAGCGTGGCCACCTGCACCAGGTCTTCGAGCTCCAGGGGTTGGAACGCGATGATTTCGTCGATGCGGTTCACGAACTCCACGCGGAAGAACTTGCGGATCTCGGGCATGAGGTCCTCAGTCGTCAGCGGTTTGCCGCTGCCCGCCGCGGCCGCAATCACGGCAGACCCGATGTTTGAGGTCATCACCACCAGCGTGTTCTTAAAGCTCACCGTGCGGCCCTGTGAGTCGCTGAGGCGGCCGTCGTCAAGCACCTGCAACAGCATGTTAAACACGTCGGGGTGAGCCTTCTCCACCTCGTCGAACAAGAGTACCGAATAGGGCTGACGGCGCACGGCTTCGGTCAGTTGGCCGCCTTCTTCGTAACCGACATAACCCGGCGGCGCGCCGATGAGCTTGCTCACCGCGTGCTTCTCCATATACTCGCTCATGTCGAGCCTGATCACGCGGTCTTCGCTGTCGAACAACAACTCGGCCACGGCCTTGGTCAGCTCGGTTTTGCCGACACCGGTGGGTCCCAAAAAGAGGAACGAACCGATCGGCCGGTTCTCACGGCCCAGGCCTGAGCGGTTGCGCAAAATCGCATCGCTGACCGCTTGCACGGCTTCGCGCTGCCCAATCACGCGCTTGGCTAAATGCGCGGGCAAAGTCAACAGTTTGTCTTTCTCCTCCGCGCGCAAGCGCGTCACGGGGATGCCCGTCCAGCGCGAGACCACTTCGGCGATCTCGTCTTCGGTCACTTCTTCGTGAAACTCGGTTTGGCCAACCCGGCTCTTGGCCGCCGCGTCTTCGGCAACCTTCAACTTCGCCTCCGCGTCACGCAAGGTCTTGTACTTCAGCTCGGCGGCCTTGTTCAAATCGTAGGCGGCCTCGGCCTGTTCGATGGCGCGGCGCACGTCCTCCACCTTACCGCGCGCGGCGCGCGTGGCGGCGATGTAACGGGCGCGTTCATCCCATTGCGTCTTCATGGTGTCGACGCGCTTGGACAGCTCTTCGATCTCTGTGCGCAGCGCCTTAAGCCGCTCGCGGCTCTTCTCGTCTTTTTCAGACTTAAGCGCCTTCTCTTCGATCTGGTATTGCAACAGCTTACGCGAAAGCGAATCAAGTTCTTCAGGCATGGTGTCGAGTTGGGTCTTCACCATCGCCGCGGCCTCGTCCATCAAGTCGATGGCCTTATCGGGCAGAAAGCGATCGGCGATGTAGCGCGACGACAGTTTGACCGCGGCAACGATGGCGTTGTCCTGAATGCGCACGCCGTGGTGGGCATCGAAGCGTTCTTTAATGCCACGTAAAATCGACACGCTCTCTTCTTGCGAAGGTTCGGCCACGATCACGGGTTGAAAGCGGCGTTCGAGCGCGGCGTCTTTCTCGATGTGTAAACGGTATTCGTTGAGCGTGGTGGCGCCGATACAGTGCAGCTCGCCGCGCGCGAGTTTGGGCTTGAGTAAATTGCCCGCGTCCATCGCGCCGTCGGCCTTGCCCGCACCCACCAGGGTGTGGATCTCGTCGATGAACAGCAGCGTGTTGCCGCCGTCGTCCTCAAGCGCCTGGAGGATCGCCTTCAGGCGCTCCTCGAATTCGCCGCGGTACTTCGCGCCGGCGATCAAGCTGCCCATATCGAGGCTGAAGATTTTTTTGTCTTTCAACGACTCGGGTACATCGCCGCGCACGATGCGTTGCGCCAAGCCTTCGACGATGGCGGTCTTACCTGTACCGGGTTCGCCTACGAGCACGGGGTTGTTCTTGGTTTTACGCGACAAAATACGGATCACGCGGCGAATCTCTTCGTCGCGGCCGATCACGGGGTCGAGTTTCCCCTCGCGAGCCCGGGCCACGAGTTCTTGACCATAGAGGTCGAGCACGTTCTCTTGACCGGGCTGGGCTGGGGCGGGTTGGTTGGGTTTGTTCATACGGGGTTAGAAAGCAAGGTCGATGCCGATCAATAAGCCCTCAAATCGGGGTCAAAACGATGGGGTCAAGAGCGTATATGGCTTAAAAAGAGGCGGCCCGATTCAGAATAGAACGGTGCCCGTATCAAGGAAAATCAATGCGCAGGAGGCCTTGGCGCGTTAGATTCATCGCACTTCAGGAGCCCGCAATGTCGTTCAATTTTCAAAAATCCCGATTGGCCGCCCTTGCCCTCATGGTTTTAGGGACCCCGCTCGTCGTGCCCACCCCCGTGAGGGCCCAAGTCGCGCCCAACCCCCAAAGTCAGCTCTCCAGTAAACGCATCTTGGTGATCAACGGGACCGATGCCGCCAATACGGCGCACGGGGCCTCACGGCGCGTGCTCAGCCAACGGCTCAATCAACTCAAAACCGCGGTTGGCTTTCAACTCGATTCGATTTCCGGGAGCGCGCTGCTCAGCGGGAGCGGCACGCCGCTCCCCAACCTTGCGACCTACGATATCATCCTGTTCAATTATTGGTTCCAGAGCGGGTACATCCAAGCCAACGTGGTACAAACCAATTTTCAACCGTTTGTAACGGCGTTTAAAACCTGGATGACCACGCCCGGTTTGCAACGTGGTTGGCTGGGCGTTCATTCCTCGGCGGCCAACGAGGCGAACGAATGGAATTGGTTTCGGGATACAGTGTCGAGCATGCACTATGCGTTGCATGGTCCGAATACGCCGGCGGGCACCATCAAGCGCACGTTGGATACCGCCGTGCGCAACCGCCCCATTCTGCAGGGCCTCCCCGACACCATGCGTGTGGCCGCCGATGAGTGGTACACGTTCACGCTCACGGCGCCCACGTGGCCCGGCGTGCGCGTGCTCTACAACCTCGATGAGTCGACCTTGAGCGAGGCCCTCACGCCAGAGTGGTCTATGAACCCGCACCCCATGGCCTGGTACCGCGAAGACTCAACGACGGGAAACCGCTTTTTTTACACGGGCCTTATTCATCAAAACACGGGCGGCACAACGCCCTTCGCCGAGTTTTTCGCAGGGCTCGTCTTGCGCGGTCTTGAATACCTCGCCGGTTACACCTCGACATCCCTCAATGCGAATGGGCCGCCCAGTGGCGGCGCTCAAGGCGCGCTGTTGATCCGCAACGGCGAACTCGTGATTCATGCCGTGGAACCCTATTCACTAGGGGTCTACGCGCTGAACGGTACCCCGGTGTTTACAGCGCGAGGGACGAGCAACGAAATCTTCCGACCGGCTGCCCTGCAGAAAACGGGGGTCTACGTTGTACGCGTCTCATCACGCGCGGGCCGGTTCAACCACAAGGTGATAGTGCCCTAGTCGATCACGTTCTTTTAAAACGCAACGCTCAGCCCCATGACCCAGGCGAACTGATCGCGCCACGTCCCTTGTTCGGTGAGCGATTGCCCGAACTGGCATTCAGTCAATAAATACAGGGCCTTCACGTTGGTGCCGAGCACCGAGTGCACGCGTAAAAGGTCGAGAGTTAGGCCGGGTTGGGTGACGAAGTTGAGCGCGCGGTACGGGTTGTCCGCACTCTGACGCACGAGCGAAATATCCATACGCTGGCCCAAAGTGGCCGCCACATAGGGTGAGAACTTCCAGCCGCCGCCGACCTCGAAACCAAGGCCGGCGTTGGTTTCCTGAAACGGTTCGGCGAATGTGCCGGTATCGCTCGAGTTCAGTGAAAAATTAACGTCGTCCACACCAAGGTTGAGGCCGGCATACGCGGCGGCCTTGGGCCATGCCTTATGGACCCGTGCGAGGAGGAAGTAGCGGTTTTTAACGATTTGTTGCGAGTCCGAGGGAGCGCCGGCGTTAATGCGAAACCCGATGCCGCCCGAGAAAAACGAGGTGTAGAAATAGCCCACCTCGCCTTGCCATTGGAACAATGCGTCTTGCCACTCTTTGCCCGAGGTGGTATCGGCCTCGCGCGAGAGCCCGCCGGCAAACGACCCGTAAATCCCGCGGTACAGATAAATGCCCGCATTCGGGTAGGGGATGGAGACCTCGACCAGTTGTTTTTGGGGGGTATTGGGGGGGGCGGGTTTGGTCACCGGGGCCCGGGGCGCGGCTTGGGCCATAGCGAAGGTGAACGCCAGGAGGAGGGCACCCGTCGCTGAAAACCGGTCGCGGATGGCCGCGCGCCACAGAGAGGACATCCCAACAAGTTACATGTTGCATGCCCCGCACAGAATTCACGTCACTCTGTATGTGTGAGGGCGCGGCCCCAAGTTATCTTTCTCGCCGCTTTCGGGTCTGGCGACAGAACCGAGAGGTGCGCATCGGCGGCAACGCGGGTGCACGATGAGAGAGCGGGCCCGAGTGGCGGAATGGTAGACGCTGAGGACTTAAAATCCTTTGGCCGTAAGGTCGTGCGAGTTCAAGTCTCGCCTTGGGCATACCCGCCTCACCCGTAGAATCGACGAGAGTTCATGACAACCCCTTCTCCTGCCATTTTTCTCGACCGGGACGGCACCCTCCACCGCGATGCGGTGTATATGATCCGGTTTGAGGATTTTGAGCCACTACCCGGCGTCGAGGAGGCCTTGCGCCTTTTGCAGGGCGCCGGTTACCGCCTCTTTGGGGTAACCAACCAGAGTGGGGTGGCCCGCGGGTTTTTCTCCCTAGAGGATGTGCAGGCTCTAAATGACCGGATCTGCGGCTATTTCCACGACCATGGCTCGACCATCGAAGAAATCGCCGTGTGCCCTCATTTACCCGGCGCGCCGGTCGCGGCCTATGATTGCGACTGCCCCTGCCGCAAACCAAAACCCGGCATGCTCTTTGACTTAGCCAAAAAGCATAACCTTGATTTGACCCGCAGCTACATGGTGGGCGATATGCCCCGCGATGTGTTGGCGGGTGTGTCTGCGGGCACAAAGGCGGTTTTGATTCCTGGCTCGGTGAGCGGTTCTGAGCTTGACAATACAGGGTATTTAAAGGAATTTACAACGCTGTTGGAGTTCGCTAAAAGCGTTGCCGGGGCCCGCAAACAGGGAGCTCGGGACGGTGCGACTTCGACAGAAGGAGCGGATGCTTCCCATGCCTAAGGGAGTACTTCGAGAGGTCGAACCGACCACCCAAGAAGAAATGAAAACACTCAATGCTGAGTGGGAGTCCGGAAAATTGTCCGGAATTTCCGCGCACTTGCTTGAGTTTATCGAACGTCACCGCCAAGACATTTTGGAGCAGTCGGCCTTCAGCTACGCCCCTGAAGAGCTGCTGTCGGCCGCGCGTCACATCGTGAAGTTGCGCGGGTTTATCCACCTGCCCTCCGATATGGCCGACCAAATCCGTGAGATTAGCAATGAGATCTGGTATCACGGTGAACGCGGTGATTTCAATCGCGCCAAGATCCAAGAAGAGTGGACCGTCAAGCACGCTCAAACCTGGCGCAAGTGGCGCGTCAAGCAAATCCTGTACGTCATCGACCGCCGCGCCAGCGACGTCGCCGCCGCCTTGTTGGCGGGACGATAGGGCCCAAGCTGATGGCGGTCAGCGATCGGGTTACAACAGGCGGAGTTAATCCACCTAATCAAGGTTAAAATGCTCAATGCTCAATGAGCAATGCTCAGGAAAAGCTTACTAGGCCGTGTGTTCATTGAGTATTGAGCATTCCCTACGTTCCCCACCAAAATTCCCCCCGCCCCGTGACCCCCGTCACACCCCCTGAATCCGCGCCCTCCGGTGGTTGTTAACTTCCTCCTCGTTGTCCGCTTTTTCTCCCGGAGCTCTCATGTCACCGCAACCTGACCTTCGTCCCGATCGTTTGTTCGCTTTTTTCGAACGGCTCAAAACCATGAGCTCGATCCAGCGCTTTGGGACGCTGCCGATGATTCAGGGCGAGAACGTCGCCTCCCACAGCTTCAACGTCGCGATACTGGCCTTGCTCACGGCGGACTACGAAGAAAACCCCGCGATCAACGTGGAGAAGGTGCTGCGCCAGGCGCTGCTTCACGATTTCGAAGAAACCATTTTGTCCGACATTCCCCACCCGATCAAACATCGGTTTCAGGGCGGTAAACTCGGTAAGGTCCTTAAGGATATCGTCCCCGATCTGGTGCGCGACGAAATTTTCAAAGAGCTGCCGCAACCGCTGCGCGACCGCTTCACGCATGCGGCTCTCACCGCCAAAGACGGCATCGAAGGGCGCATCGTAGCCTCTGCCGACGCGATGGACATTCTCATGACGGCCCTGCGTGAACTCAAAATGGGCAATCGGTATTTCCAATCCATCTTCGAGGTGGGCCTTACGCTGCTGTCGCAATACGAAGACTTCAAGTTCGCCAAGCTCTTTGCCGATAGCGCCCGCCAGTACCGCGAGCGCGATTACCACGCCGAGGCCCAACCCACCTTTTCAGACGAATTCGTAGACCCCATCGCGGGCATGATGTAAACCGATCGTTGCGGTTTCCGGGACGTCTTGTCCCCAGAATGTGATGACCGCTCGCGAAAACAGGGCATGAAGTGGGGCTTTCGGCTCTATACTATGAAGAGCGACACTATGGATTTTGGGAAGGGTTAGCATGGCGTTTTTTGGCGCTAAATCGAGGTTTTTGGGGCTGTGGGATAGGCCGATACGTCTTGGGGCCGCCCTCTTGGCGGTTCTTCTCCCGTCGCTGGTGCTGACGGGCTGTTTGGGCGAAGACCTGACCTACAAGGCGCCGGCGCCACCGATCATCGGCATCACACCCGCCTCGATTGATACGGTGGGTCAGCCTCTGTCGTACGTCGTGTTCGTGTCGGACTCAGGCGGCAAAGTCAAGTCCTTCTCCGTGGAGCCGCCCTTACCACCGGGTCTCTCATTCGATACCCTGACGGGGTTGGTTTCCGGAACACCAACGGTGTCTTGGCCTGTGACCACACATCGCGTCATCGGCGTCGGGTTTGGGGGGGCCGATACGGCGCGGATCGTGCTGCATATTTTGCAGCCCAAACCATCCATTTCTTACCTGACCCCTGTGGTCGACACACAGTTCGTGCAGGCCTCGCACCCGGTGATTTCAACCGGCGGGGGTGAGAACGTGTTTACCCTAAGGCCGGGCTTGCCTTCCGGTATGCGGTTTGACACCGCGACGGGCTTAATTTCGGGTGCCCCGTTTTCTCCCATGGCGGCCACACTCTATCGGGTGATCGCGCAGAACTCCACAGGTCGCGATACAGCCTTTATCATGCTGTCCGTGGTCGAGAATACGACATTGCCCGGCGATGCGACGGGCGCCCTGTTGTCCGTGAACCTTGGCTTGGCCTCGGGTATTCCGCTGTCCAAGTTGATGGTGAGCATCACACCCACGTTGCCGGGCGGGTTTGAGGTGCGTGATACTGTGGACGCGGGCACGGAAGGGTTTGTGGCGTCACCGGGCGCCGCGCAAACCTTCGGCAAGTTTTACCCGTTGTACGCGGGCTTCGGGTACATCGTCACCGTGAAGACACTCGACAGCAAAGACTCGGTCATTCATGTCGGGGCTGATACGATCGCGATGCTTACGAGTGCCACGGTCCATTCCACATCGCTCAATCTCGCCGCGCGCTTTGCGGCCTTCACGGCGCAGGTTCAGATCTACGCCAACGTGGGGAATGTGTATGCGGGGTACAACATCCCGCTGACGTATACGCGCGCCGCCATTCTGAGCGCCGGCGATACCCTATACGATACGCTCGCCGCTGGTGGCAGCTTTCCCACGACGGGGAGCCGTTTGATCAGTACCCGCTATATTCCGGCCAATAAAATCGATCAGCTGGAGATTCTGTTCTTCGGTACCGCCAACGGATGGAACCCGGCGCTCCCGATCATTCGGTATTTCTTCACCGGGCCTTACGTGCCGGGTACGACCGTGTATTCGCCCCCTGGTTCTTACACGGGCCCCGCATCGGCGGATGACCCCAATCCTCCGCCACCACCTCCTTAATAGAGCGCAAGTTGCGATTTTTAAGGATGTAAATTTTCATCATGTCACGATTTGCTCAAGGTTATCGCATCGCGTTCAAATTTTCATCGCTCGTCGCGCTGTGCGCGTCGTTCGCTGCGCTGGCCTTTGTGGGCTGCCTCGATACGGTCATCGATGAGAGCTTTAAGTATGAGACCGAAGAACCCCTGGCCCCCGTTATTACGTATTCCGACGCCCTCGAAGACACAATCAATGGTCAGTACAGATTGAACGTGAACTCCACCGGCGGGCCTGTCACTCACTATTCCATCACACCTGCGTTGTCGTTTTTTGTGGCCAGCTTCGAAACGACCACAGGCCGCATCAGTTATAGTATCCCCAGCGGCACGCCGGAATGGGAGACGTACCGGGTGATCGCGGTAGGGCCCGGCGGGACGGATACAGCCGAGGTGAGCATTCCCGTGCCGAATGATTTCGGGCCCACGACGCTTTCACACATCGTCCTCAGCATCAGGCTAAACGCCGTTCCCGAACCACCGTTGGCCAAGACGGCGGCGCTCCGCATGGATCGACTCATCATCACATTGACATCGAATAGTGCCTCAGACTCCGTGATCCGCGACACCATTGTGGCTTCAGAAAATGTGAACGGAGTCTTGACGGTGGCGACCGCCACGCCACAGCAAATCCTGAAATCCTATACGGTCAAGCCGCTACGCACCTGGACCATCGAGGTGAAAACTCTTGATGCGGCCGGCGAGACCATGCATCACGGGACCGCGGTTGCCGAAAACGTGATCATTGCTGAGACGAAGCCGGTCTCGATGACCCTCACCAATCGTTTTCAGCCGATGGTGGCACGGTTTCGATTGCCCGATACGCTCAGATCTTCGGATCCGCTTGTGACCGCCAAACAGGCATTGTTCTTCAAACGACTGGTCATGGTGGTGAACGGGGATACGGTGGCTGACAGTAGCGCTTCGGGTTGGTTCCCTTCGTCACCGCTGGTGAGTGCACTGGAGTTTGACCATGCGCGGGCCGACACGGCGCACACCGTTGCGTTTTACGTGTATGCCGGTTCGTTGGGCAGCTGGCCGATTTCAGCACCGGTGTATAGGGGGCAGTTTTCGATTCCGCTTCCCGAATCCACTTATACGCTGACGCTGCCATATTCCGGCCCGGGGTCCGTTTGGGATCCGAACGTCGATCCATCGAACCCTTCTGGTCAATTGCCAGGCCTTGTCGTCGAATACGGCGCGACCGGTGGCCTGATCATCAGTCCGCCCATCCCTCCGAATCCGTTGCCCAAGCGTTGAGGCCCCCTAAAAATCGACGGACACAATAAAGGCGAGATCGCACGATCTCGCCTTTTGTTTTGGATTGAAGAACTGGTTTTGAGTTGAAAGGCTTACGACGCTTTTACTTCTTCGCCTTCGAGTCCTTGATGGCGTCCGCGTAGTGTTCGGAGACCACATCCCAGTTGACCACCTGCCACCACGCGCCCAAATAATCACCCCGCCGGTTATTGTACTTGAGGTAGTAGGCGTGCTCCCACAAATCATTGCCGAGCACAGGTGTGCCGCGCACCTCGGCCACATCCATCAGAGGGTTGTCTTGATTCGGCGTTGTAGTGATGGCCAGCTTGCCGTTGGCATCAACGATCAGCCAGCTCCAGCCCGAGCCAAAGCGTGCGAGGCCCGCTTTGTTAAACGCGGCCTTAAAGGCCTCGAGCGACCCGAAGGTGTCGTTGATGCCTTTTAACAATGCGGGCGATGGTGCCCCGCCCTGACCGACGGGCGCCATGATGTTCCAGAAGAACGTGTGGTTCCAGTGGCCGCCTGCGTTGTTGCGTACGGTGGACGATAACGTACCGGCTTTGGCGACCAGTTCACTGAGTGAAAGAGTCGCGAGGGCGGCGTCTGCGGCGATGGCGTTGTTCAAGTTGGTGACGTAGGCCTGGTGGTGTTTGCCGTGATGGATTTCCATCGTGGCTTTGTCGATGGCGGGCTCGAGGGCGTCGGTGGCGTAGGGGAGAGGCGCGAGGGTGAACGCCCCGCCGGGGAGGGGTTGCGCGTGGGCGGTTGTGAGTGCGGCGCACAGTGTGGCGGAAAGACTGAGGATCCGCGAGAGCGATGGTGTCATGAAAACTCCTGTCGGTGATTCAAGTCGTGAGAGCAGACAAATTACAAGACAATGAGGGCTACGACCCTTAGGTGTTTGCTCTACACGTCTGCGGTTCATGCTTCGCAAAGGTTTGGAAACGTTTCCTTACGATGCTAAACAAAAAAGGCCGGAGTCTTGCGACCCCGGCCTCTTCGTTTCAAAATCCGGCGGATGACTCCGCCCGACTTTTACTTCTTCTTGGCGACCTTTTTGGCGGTCTTCTTGGAGGCAGGCTTAGCCTTACCCTTCGAAGCCTTACCAGCCTTGGCGGCCGCACGCTTGTCGGCGATCGCAGCCTGCGCTGCCGCGAGGCGAGCGATCGGCACGCGGAACGGCGAGCAGCTCACGTAAGCGAGGCCGATCTTGTGGCAGAACTTCACAGAGGCCGGATCGCCACCGTGTTCGCCGCAAATGCCGAGCTTGATATCGGGACGGGTCTTGCGGCCCTTCTCGATCGCGATCTCCATGAGCTGGCCCACGCCGGTCTCATCGATGCTGGCGAACGGGTTGTTCTTCACGATCTCTTCTTCTTGGTACGCGCCGAGGAACGAGCCCGAGTCATCGCGGCTCATGCCCATGGTGGTCTGCGTCAAGTCGTTGGTGCCGAAGCTGAAGAACTCCGCGGTGTGCGCGATTTCGTCAGCCGTGAGGGCGCCGCGCGGTACTTCGATCATGGTGCCGACCTGGTAGGACAGCTTGATCTTCTTTTCCGCTTCGACCTTCTTGGCGGTCTCATGCACGATGGCGACCTGCAAGTCGAGCTCTTTCTTGAAGCCGACCAGCGGGATCATCACTTCGGGCTTGGCCTTCACGCCGGCCTTTTGGGCCAGTGCGGCGGCTTCAAACACGGCGCGCGCCTGCATCTCGGTGATTTCCGGGAAGCGGATGCCGAGACGGCAGCCACGGAAACCGAGCATGGGGTTGAACTCGTGGAGTTCGTGCACGCGGGCGATGATCTTCTCGACCGGAATGCCCATCTTGCGCGCGAGGTCCATCTGCTGTTCTTTGCTGTGAGGCAAGAACTCATGCAGCGGCGGATCCAAGAAGCGGATGGTCGCCGGCAGGCCCTTCAATTCCTTGAAGATGCCGAGGAAGTCTGCGCGCTGGTAGGGGAGCAACTTCGCGAGCGCGACCTTACGGGCTTCGACCGAGCCGGCGAGAATCATCTCGCGCATGGCATCGATGCGATCGCCTTCAAAGAACATGTGCTCGGTACGCGTGAGGCCGATGCCCACGGCGCCGAACGCCACGGCGTTGCGGGTCTGTTCGGGGTTGTCGGCGTTCGTGCGGACGACCATACGGGTCGACTGCGCGCACCACTTCATCAGCTGCTGGAAGTTGGCAAACGTACGGCTCTTGCGCGCCGTGGCATCGCCTTCGACCAAGCCCTGCACCACTTCGGAGGCGGCGGTCTTGACTTCACCCGCGCACACCGTACCGGCCGTGCCGTCGATGGAGAGGAAGTCGCCTTCGCGGTAGACCTTACCGTCGACGGTCAGCGTACGCTTGTCGTAGTCGACGTGCAATGCGGCAGCGCCGCACACGCAGACCTTGCCCATCTGACGGGCCACGAGCGCCGCGTGAGAGGACACGCCGCCGCGCGCGGTCAGAATGCCTTCGGCTGCGATCATGCCGCGCAAATCCTCAGGCGAGGTTTCCACGCGCACGAGCAACACCTTCTCGCCCTTGTCGGCGGCTTCAACGGCCTTCTCGGCGCTGAAGTAGATCTTGCCGGTCGCGGCGCCCGGGCCTGCAGGCAGACCCGTTGCGATCACGGCCGCGTTCTTCGCCGCGGTGCGGTCGAAGATCGGTGCCAAAACCTGGTCGAGCTGTTCGGCGGGCACGCGCATCACGGCGGTTTCCCAATCGATCAACTTTTCTTTCACCATTTCGACCGCGATGCGCACCGCGGCCACACCCGTGCGCTTGCCGGCGCGGGTCTGGAGCATGAACACCTTTTTGTCTTGGATGGTGAACTCGAAATCCTGCATGTCCTTGAAGTGCTTCTCGAGCACGCCGCGGATGCGCTCCAACTCTTTGTACGACTTGGGCTGCTTGTCGGCCAACTTGGCCACGGCGTCGGGCGTACGTACGCCGGCCACCACGTCTTCGCCCTGCGCGTTCATCAAGAACTCGCCGTAGAACACTTTTTCGCCCGTCGCCGGGTCACGCGTAAAGGCCACGCCCGAACCCGACTCTTCGCCGGTATTGCCGAACACCATGGCCTGCACGTTGACGGCGGTACCCCATTCGGCAGGGATGCCGTACTTGCGGCGGTACACGATCGCGCGGTCGTTCATCCATGAGGAGAACACGGCGCCGATCGCACCCTTGAGTTGTTCCCACGGATTGGTCGGGAAGCTCTTGCCGGTGCGGTCTTTGACCAGCTTCTTGAAGCGGGCGACCATTTCCTTCAAATCGTCAGCGGAGAGATCGTTGTCGTCGGCGTGGGCATTGCCCAGGCGTTCTTTTTTCAGGGTCTCGATCGCAACTTCAAACGGCTCGTGATCTTCGCCGGCTTCTTTCTGAACGCCGAGCACCACGTCACCGTACATCTGCACAAAGCGGCGGTAGCAATCCCACGCAAAGCGTTCGTTGCCGGTCGCCTTCACCAAAGCCTGCACGCTATCATCGTTGAGGCCGAGGTTCAAAATCGTGTCCATCATGCCGGGCATGGAATCGCGTGCGCCCGAGCGCACGGCCACCAGCAGCGGGAACTTGTTCTTGTCGCCGAACTTGAAACCCATGCTCGACTCGAGGTGCTTGATGCCGTCCTCGATTTGCTTTTGCAACGCGGCCGGGTACGTGCGCTTGTTGGCGTAGTAGTGGGTGCACACTTCCGTGGTGATCGTGAAGCCGGCCGGAACGGGCAAGCCGATCTTGGCCATCTCGGCGAGGTTGGCGCCCTTGCCACCGAGCAAGTTGCGCATGGACGAATCACCGTCCGTCTTTTTTCCGCCGAACAAGTAAACGTATTTCGAGGCTTTCGCCATGACCGGACTCCTTTTAGCGTGTTGTCTACAATCGTCTCTTCGTCTTTTTTTGGTAGGTAAAGATCGAGATTCGGCAATTTAGCAAAGACAGGCCGTACCGAGGGCCTGTATCACGGTTGGAATACCCTGAAAACAGGGGGGATTTTGTGGGGCCAGAGCAAGGGCCCCCCTCACTCTTGAGTAAGGCCAGCGGGAGGGCCCCCCTCTCCAGCTATGCTGGAGAGGGGGCGGGGGTGAGGACTGCGTCCAAAACCAGTCTAAATCCCTTAGGCCTACACACCAACCCCCTGATTCACCGGGGTTTTCACGCCTGCAATCGAGAGGTTGTATAGCGTGGTTTCCATTTCGAGGGCCATGGGGTAGAGCACATCGGCTTCGAGGCGCTCGTGCTCCTCAAATTGCCCCTTGAAATCTTCCAGGCGGGCGGTCAACAGCTCGGCCCACGCATTGCCGTCTTGGTAGGCATGGGTGTCGCGCATCCGGGTGGTGATGCGGTCCAGCAGTTCGGGCTGAACGCCGGTGACGTGACTTTTTCTGTAGGCGACCGCCACCCGTAAAGACCCGCCGTTGAATTCAGGGTTCACCCGCGGGTCGCGCAGGCAGGCGTCGTACCGCAGTACGCGGGGGAAGAACAGTTCTTCTTCATACTCGATCTCGCGACGCATGGTCGCGATAAAGCGGTTGAAGTCATCGCGCAGTTCTGTGATCTCAGGGTCGAGCGAATCCCAGTCGCGAAATAGTCCCGCGATGTCGGGGAGCGTGACGTTGAAGAAGTCGCGGTGGTGTTGGGTGAGGTGGTCGGCGAGGTGCGAGGCCGGTTGATCGACCCAGTTTTCCAAGTGCCGCGGCCCTTCGGGCACGGGGAGTGCTTCGGCCATGGCCATAAATTTTTCAAGTGTCTCACGATTGCGGAAGAGTTCGTTGAGCGTGGCCTGGGGGCGCTCCCACGGCTCCGCCCCGAATGCCGCAAGGTGTTCGGCGAGGCGCGGGCGTTGGCGTAACACGTGACGTACGGCGGTGTCTTGAGAGAACAGCGATGCGGACATTGGAGTCTCCTTTCCCGGGGGTGAAGGGATCGTCACAAGCAATGGCCGTGGAGGTGGTCACAGAATCATTTTCGGATTCTGTTTTTTGTCGTCACCCCGCGGTGTACGTTCAACATACCGTGTCGCGGCTAAAAAATCCGGTGGCCCACAAACCACCACAAAGGTGTGACCACGTTGGTTTTACCCCCATTTTATAGGGGTGATAGGCCATTCTGGGCAAGATTGACCATATGTTGAAAACTTTGGGTCACCAGCCCAAAACCGAACCTCAGTTTTCGACGCGAAAACCCAAGGCTGTTAATTTTTCGGCTACCCATTTTTTTTCGTGCGGCACGTCCCGAACGGTGAATCCTGCGAATTCTTGGCGCACGGGGTAACGCTTTCGTAACCCGTCGAACGAGGTGGCAAAGTCAGCGTCACCCAAAAACCCACGCAAATCAGCATCGTCACGGGTGATGGTGTAGGCGTGACGCACGACGGCGTCCAGTTCGGTCTCCACCGTCGCGTCGGCGGGTATGGCGAGCAGGCCGAAGTGAATCAGCGGCGCAATGGGTTTGGGGTATTCGACGCCGCTTTGTGAGCGCAGCCCGAAGTGTGTGCAGAAGGCGTTATGAATTTGTGTGGTGCCGTTGAGTTTGCCCTGGATTGAGTAGCCCGCGATGTGAGGCGAAATCAAGTCGGCGCGTGTGCCCAGTTCGGGGTTCACATTCGGTTCACCGGGGAAGACGTCTAGCACGAGATGTCGCACCTTCCCCGAGTCGACCGCTTCGATCAGCGCGGCTTCGTCCATAGCCTCTCCGCGCCCCATGTTCATGAGTACGATCGGTTTGGCGAGCGCATTGTAGAACGCGCTGTTGGCCATGTGCAGCGTGGGGTGCGCGCCGGTTTTGGTGAGCGGCGTATGCATGGTGATGATGTCGCACTGCGCCGCGAGTTCGTGCAGTGTTTTGAATCCGCCGGGCGGCGGTGTCGCGCCAGCATCTGCCAGTGGCGGATCGCTGACGAGCACTTTAAGGCCGAGCGCAGGCGCGATGGCGGCCACTTGTTTGCCCACGTTGCCGTGACCGACGATGCCGAGCGTCTTGCCCTCTAATCCTTCGGGAAACACGCTGTGTTTGACGTGCAGGTGGAGCAGCGCGGCGACAAAATATTCAGCCACCGAGCGGGCATTGCAGCCGGGTGCTGCGCTAAAGCCGATGTTGTGGGCGCGCAAATAGTCTTGATCGATATGGTCGACGCCGATGGTGGCGGTGCCGACGAATTTGACGTTTGACCCGCTCAATAGGTCGGCGTTGACCTTGGTGATACTGCGGACGAGCAGGGCGTCGGCGCCGCTGGTACGTACCTCGGCGGCGGTGAGCTTGCGGCCGTGGAAGGTGGAGACGGTGCCGTAGGCGCTAAAGACCTCACGGCCTTGGGGGATGTTTTCGTCGACGAGGATGTGCATGGGGGAGAATAGTAGCGAACGCAGAAAGAGACGACGAAGATTTAGCGGTCAAACAGATCAGGGTAAAATGTTTTCACAGTCGCGGGTATGACTTGTATTTGAAGTGGCGGGGGGTAAATTGTCAGTTGGATCGTCACTGCGCCGACCTAGATAGAATTGGTGATTGTGTTTTCGAGCATGAGATTGGAGGGGAGATTTTTATGAGCCGAGCATTACACTTACTTTGTGGGCTTGCCTTATCGGGTTTTTTCTCCTCGACGAGTGCTCAAACCCGCACCTGGGCCTTTTCAAAAGACACGGTCTACGAAGGTCAATCCGGTACCGACACAATGACCGTAAACGGGCAGCGCTACTTTTTCCCCTATACCAACAAGGTGGCCGTTGTGAATCAGGGTGCGTCTCCCCTGACTTTCGACTCGCTCTATATCGAAAAAGTTCAAGCTTTCTTTGATAATATGACGTTTGGTTTTGTGCTCTATGACAGCACCAAAAATGGACAGCTTTCCCCCTCATACGCTGGGCGTAGCGCTTATTGGGGAGGTGCGTATTGCCCCTCTACCACAAGCTGCTCGTTTACGCCCATCAGTGGCTTCGGTTCTATTGAAGTTCAGGCCAGCCGCAATCTTTATGACTTTGAAATCGACGCCCCTGTGCCGCTCGCCAAGAAGGCCGTCACCGCCGCGGCAGGAGACACCATTTGTTTTCGAATGATTTTCACAGCTAAAAATAGCCGGGGACGAGACACTCTGATCGTGCGGGGCACACAGCAATACCCGAGTCTATCGGTGATCTTGCAGGGGTTGCGGGACTCGAAAGATTCAAAGATCAAGCGAGACATCTTCGATCTGCGTGGGCGGCGTATGGAGAAAATGCCTGAGGGCGCAAAGGCTCCCGTTACGCCGCTGGTTTCGCCGAAGGATTAAGTTGCCGACGGCTCCACCGTCCGCTCGAGCTTGCGCTCCATACGTTGACCGTTGAGCTTGACGATATGCCCCGGCGCACCGACGACGGTGCAGTCGCTGGGGATGTCGTGCATGATCACAACCGTCTCCGCACCGATCTTAACGTCGTTGCCCACAGTGATCGGGCCTAAGAGCGTCGCGTTGGTGCCGATCAGCACGCGGCTGCCGATGGTGGGGTGACGCTTGCCGCCGTGCTTACCCGTGCCGCCGAGCGTGACCCGGTGGAACAGAATGCAGTCATCACCGATGATCGCGGTTTCGCCGATCACAATGCCATGGCCGTGATCGATGAAAAGCCCAGGGCCGATTTTGGCACCGGGGTGAATTTCGATGCCGGTGAGAAAGCGCGAGATTTCAGACACAAGGCGCGCCAAGAAGAACAGCCCGATATTGTACAGCGGGTGCGCGAAGCAACGGTGCAGCACCTGGGCGTGCAGGCCCGGGTAGAGCAAAGGTTGAAGCCCTTGGGCGGCGGGGTCGTTGCGGTAGATGGCCCGCCAGTCGGCACGAAGGTCTGAGATCATAGGGGGAAAATAGGTTAGGTGCGTGGGCGTATGTAGGGGCAAAAAATCATTTGCCCCTACCGGGGCCGATTCCCACCATCATTGTGCCATCCGGCCCCGCGCCCACGCCTCGGCGGCCGCGACGTCCGCCAAATCACCCTCGAGCTGAAGCTCGAAGCTTTCCTGAATCAGCCGCCCCAGCTCCGGCCCCGGTTTAAGTCCGATCGAGAGCAAATACTTGCCCGTTAAAAACGGCATCGGCTTTTGGGCCAATACGTCGAGGTTCTTCGACTCCTCAAGCAGCCAATCGCCCGCGGGGAACTGACCCGCCAGCGCCTCTTCCGACGTGCGCCCCAAATGGTCGGCCCGCGACAGGCGCACCAGCTTTTCAATATCGATGCGCAGCGCCAAGCGGCGAATCGCCGCGGGCCGCAACTCGTGCCGCACGTTATACAGTTGCGACGGTTTGAGATGCTCACGCACGTAGTTCGCGACCTCGTCGATGAGACCCGCCTCGTTGGTGAGCCGCCCCAAAAACGCGCGCGCCGGTTTTTCGCCGCGACCTTCGTGTGCGGGGCTGCGCCAGCGCTCATCTTTAAAGAGCGTCGTGGTGGCTTTACCCAAATCGTGGCACAGCGCGCCGAACATCAGCCCGAGGTTTTCCGTCTCTGAATATTTGGAGGTGCGCAAACGTGCGGCTTGGTCGACCACCATCATGGTATGCGTCCACACATCGCCCTCAGGGTGCCACTCGGGCTCTTGCGGCACGCCGATCAGCGCCGCCAGCTCGGGGAAGTAGCGCAGCATGTTCATGCGGCGCATCCATTCAAAACCAATCGAGGGGCGCGCCGATTTCAGCATCAACTTTTTAAACTCGGCAAACAAGCGCTCGCGCGGCAGTTCTTCGAGCGGCTGCACGGCGCACAGCGCCTGCGTGAGCGGCGCGATGTCGAAGTCGAAGCGCGCGGCGAATTGCACCGCACGCAGGGCGCGCAGCGGGTCTTCTGAGAACGCCGGTGAGACGTGGCGTAACAGCTTTGCGTCAAGGTCGGCGCGGCCGCCATGACAGTCGATCAATTCAAGATCAGGCAAACGCAAGCCCATCGCGTTCACGGTAAAGTCGCGACGCGATGATGCGGTCGCAAAATCAAGATGCGGATCGGGTGTGACGTCGAACCCGCGATGGCCGTCGCCCACCTTTTTTTCGGTGCGCGGAAACGCGATGTCGTAAATGCTGCCGTCGCGCAAAGTCATGGTGATCACGCCGAAGGCCTTGCCCACCATATTCGGCTTACCGTGCTTCTTCAAGATCGCCAGCAGCGGGTCGACCGCCAAACCGTACACTTCTAGATCAAAATCACCGCACGGGATACCCATCAAATAGTCGCGCACCCAGCCGCCCACAAGGTACGCCTCACCACCCGCGGCCTTAATATCAGCGGCGATGGTCAATAGGGGTTGTGGCAAAACGGGGGTCATAGTGGAAACATAGGTTCGGTATGGATTGTGGACCTTAAACTGTTCTGGGACGTAGTCCTCACCCCCAACCCCTCTCACAAGCTAAGGCACAAGTCCTCACCCCCAACCCCTCTCCAGCATAGCTGGAGAGGGGGGCCCTTCCGCGGTCTTTACAACAACGAGAGGGTCGGGAGCCTGGCCCCGCGAAGGCGGGGCTGAGGGTAACCCTGCGGCCTGAACACCCCCCCCAATAAAAATCCTTTGGAAATGCCCCCATGCCTTGATTAGATTTTGCGACCCCGTAGATCGGGGAACGATGGGACTTTAACCAGCCCGTCGTGGTTCAGTCAAAACGCACGGGGTTCGCCCCGCGCAATTTCGGCGGACCAACGGTGAGATTCGGGCCAACGTAGCTCAGTTGGTAGAGCTTCTGATTTGTAATCAGAGGGTCGGGGGTTCGAGTCCCTTCGTTGGCTTTCCTACCGTTTGACGTCTGCAGTGTACGCGGCAACGCACGCACAGCAGGGCTTGAAAAGGGTCGATGCCCGAGTGGTTAATGGGGGCGGACTGTAAATCCGCTGGCTTCGCCTACAGTGGTTCAAATCCACTTCGGCCCATTTCAAGCTGACGAATCAGGTTCAGGACACAGTGGTCGGGCGAGCTTAACTCAATTGGTAGAGTACCACCCTTCCAAGGTGGCTGTTGACGGTTCGAGTCCGTTAGCTCGCTCCACCGCGTTCTTGAAGTGAGTACGGTCGCAAAACCACTGTTTTACGGTTTTTCGAGTGTTCCGGTGGTTTTTGCCCAAATAGCTCAGCGGTAGAGCACTTCCTTGGTAAGGAAGAGGTCTCGGGTTCAATTCCCGATTTGGGCTCCACTCGGAGCAAATCCTCGAGCTTGGCTCTCAAAGAGTCTCCCCGCACGTTCAGATCCACAGCCGCGGCTCCTTCGAGCCTCTTTGGTCTCATTCGGGCGATTTTGTGCTCAGTATTAGCCCGATAACCCCTCTTTAGGCCAGAATTTCACTCCAAAAGGCAGAATTTGGGGGTGGGGGTTGGGGCCTCTGGGTGCCCACCCTTCTTTTTAGGGACACCGGAAGGGCCCCCCTCTCCAGCTATGCTGGAGAGGGGCCGGGGGTGAGGACTTGAGGCCCTAGTATAGCAGCAGGGCCCATTTTCAACTGATTCCGCGAGGCCTCAAGACCATGCCTTGACCGGGATTACCACCGAGTCCGACCCCGCCTGGCCCCCGGCCGACCCCCTGTGCCTCCGCCACCCTCCTCGCCTAAGTGAATGAAGAAAAACGGATTAAGTGTTGAAACCGATGCCAAATCCAGTTGTTGTTTCTATAATTCACAGCCCTAAATTTTTGGCCCTTGTCCACAAACTGATCTCCACAGGAGTGAGCGCATCATGGCGAAAGCGAAATTCGAGCGGACCAAACCGCACGTTAACATCGGCACGATCGGCCACGTCGACCACGGCAAGACGTCTTTGACGGCTGCGATCACGACGGTTTTGGCCA
>JBIIWL010000214.1:0-3896 GCA_044338885.1 Fibrobacteria bacterium | reverse complement strand
AGCGCCGATGTACCTCGGCCTCATTGTGGCCAGCGTGTTATATGCCTACAAGTTTCTCGTTGAACTCCTGCATATCGCGACGCACATCCATACCATCACCGAAGCCAAGTTGATGATGGGCATCCTGACCTTGGTTGATATCGTGATGGTCGGAAATTTATTGGTGATGGTGGTGATCGGCGGTTACGCCACCTTCGTGAGCCGGCTCACATCGATCACAAACCACGAAGACCGCCCCGACTGGCTCGATCACGTGGATGCCGGCACGCTCAAGATTAAAATGGCCGGCGCGCTGGTGGGCATCTCAGGCATTCATCTGCTCAAGGCCTTTATTGAGATCAATGATAAGAGCCACAAAGACGTGATGTGGCAGGTGATCATCCATGGCGTGTTCTTGTTTTCTGCCGTGATGCTCGCTTACACAGAAAAGATCATGGCGTCGTACAAATCGCATAAATAGTCCTCACCCCTCCCCTCTCTTTCGCGCTCGCCATGAAGGAGAGGCGAGGGGTGAGCAGCGTGCCCCTACCTTTTTACGACAACTAAAACACCCAGCGACCCAACGCTGCGGTTACCGCGAGAATAATCGCGATGGTCAGCAGGTTCGCGCGGAAGCCCGCCCGAATCATGGCTTTACTCTCGATACGCCCCGAAGCATAAACGATCGCATTGGGTGGCGTGGCCACAGGTAACATGAACCCGCAACTGGCGGCCAAGGTTAAAGGCAAGAGCGCCATCAAAGGGTCCCAGCCCATGGCCTGCGCCGCTGTCGCGACGAGTGGTATCAACGCCGCCGTCATCGCCGTGTTGCTGAGGAGCTCACCGGCAAAGGTGACGATCACTGCGGCGATCGCAATAAAGACCCAAACAGGCATGCCCGCCATCGACCCAATTTGCGCACCGAGAAGGTCGCCAACACCATTGCGTTCGATGGCGGATGCTAAGCTCAGCCCCCCACCAAACAGCAAGAGCAACCCGAAGGGCAAATTCTTGGCACCGTCCCAATCCATGACCGCGACATGACCTCGGTCGTTGCGCCCCGCAGGCCAAACAAACAACACTAAGGCGGCGATGATGGCGACTCCCGAATCTGTGAGCCCCGCGAGCGGTGCGACGCCGCCCACGGTGATGTCAGCGAGCAAAGGTCGGAAGATCCACACCGCCGCAGCGGTTGAAAATGCGATGATCGTCGCAATTTCACCCCGCGTAAGCGCCCCCATGGTCCGCAAGGCCTCGCGGGCCATGCCCTCTACACCTGCAATCCTGAGTCCGTTTAAGGGGAAAACCCTCATCAACACCCACCACGTTGCCGGCACGGTCATCATCGTCACGGGAACCCCGACTATCATCCATCGGGCGAATCCGATTTCAACACCAAGACTTTCACGTACGAATGACGCGAGAAACAAGTTCGGTGGCGTCCCGATGATGGTGGCCATTCCCCCGAGCGAGGCGGCATAGGCGACGCCGAGTAACAGAGCATGCGCGAAATGTCGCTCTTGGGTCTCATCCGCATTCCGTACGAGGGGAAGCACCGAAAGCGCAATGGGGTAAAGCGTCAGCGCGGTGGCGGTATTGGATACCCACATAGACAACGCGGCCGTGATGGCCATCATGCCCAGGACGATGCGATCCGCTTTGGACCCCAGCACGCGCAACACGGCGAAGGCGATGCGCCGGTCGAGCCCCCACCGCTGCATCGAAAGCGCCATGAGAAATCCACCGAGGAACAGAAAAATCATCTCATTGCCGTAGGGAGCAGCGGCGTCTTTGGCTGAACCTGCACCGAGAAGGGGCAACAACCCTAATGGCAAAAGCGCGGTGGCGTACACGGGGATCGCTTCCGTCAGCCACCAAACGGCCATCCACACAGCCAGAGCGGCCGTGGCCCGAGTGGCGGCCGTGACCGTCACCGGATCCCCTGTGGCCGTCACAAAGGCTTCCGGAAGGGCCCACGCCGCACAGAGGGCCAAGGCAGGCCCGAGCCACAACCCCACACGTGCCAAACGCCCGCGAGGGGTCTTCTCTTGCCTGAGGCGAGCGGAATTCAAGGGTTCAGTCATCGGGACTCCAAGCGAAGGCGGGATGGTGCATCCTGTGAAACTAGCGAATGCGAGTTGATCGGAGGGGGAAACAAAAACGGCGCCTCCCCTGCGGGAAGCGCCGTTTCTGAAGTCTGGTGGACGTTGTAGGAATTGAACCTACGACCCCATCGATGTGAACGATGTACTCTAACCAGCTGAGCTAAACGTCCGAGGGGGGTAAATATACAACCGGTTTGAGCGAATCGAAAGGTTGAAAGAACCGAATAAATCACGAAAATAAGGGGACTAGGGCCCGGTGGAGGCCCGGCCTTCGGCGGTCAGTTTTAGCCGACTGAGGTTACCCTCGATTTGCGAGGCCGCCGCCGCCCGGTAGAACGGGTGCAGATAGCGGCGGAACAAGTTTCGACCCGTGTGCTTACTGAAGGTCTCGGTGACCTCAACGCCTGCACCCCGGTTCTGAAATTGGAAGAAAATACGCGATTGCCCGAGCGAGGAGATATCCAGGATGCCATCCACCGTATGGGCCTTTTCATCCACGCGCACAAACTTGAGCGTACCGTGATTGCCGCGCGCCCCGATCCAGAAATAGGAGGCCTGTGTGCCGTATCGGTTTTCGCCAAACACCAGTTGCGGGTTAGAATCGGAAATATCCCACGGATGCCATTCCGGGTGCCGTTCTAGGTCGACCACAAGTTCCCACGCGGTGCGCGGCTTCGCAGTAATTTCAATAGACCGGGAGACGGACAGCTCCGGAGACATAAAAAAGGGCGCGACACAGACAAGCGCCACAACCACAGCGCCAACCGCGAGCAAACTTCTGGTGAGGTTCACGTGACTCTCGCTCCTTGGCGACCTGAGGGACCACCCGTTATTGAGTATACCGTAGAACTTGAAATTTATCGTCCCTTTTTTCACATCTTACAATCGACGTGGGGACGTTTTGTCCGCACGGGTCAAGGTGCGGGGCGAGGGCCGGGAGACAGCGGCCCCCAGAGGGTCTCGGCATAACACCCCCGTTTTCGCGGATTTTATACTCCATTTAAAACCTTCCAAACCCATCATGACCACACTCCACTTTCTCAAAGACCCCGAGGACACGACAACCGTCCTCGATACCGAACCGCCCTATGTGGCGTTCTTTCGTAAAGCGGCGCGCGTTCTAGGGTGGATCCTCATTCCGCTATCTGGTCTTGGGTTGATCGACTGCATCCTGGGTGGCTACCCCGGTGGCGTGCATGTGCACGCCTCTGGAAATTTTTTCCCCCATCAATCTCTGACCACTCTCATCTCATTCCTGATGATCGGAATCGGGGTGCTGTCTGTACACGCCGCGCCTTTGGTCACGCGGTGGCTTCAAAGCGGATTTGGTGCCGCGGTCATTCTGATGGGCACCATCTCCACCCAAAGGTCGGTCGAAAATTCGTGGCAACACGACGAGCTCTCAGCATGGGTGATGCTCTTGCTCGGGTTTTCACTCGCCGCCGGCGGAAGCCGCCTCCCCATCATCGGGTACGTGAGGCAATCCGCCCTTTTCGTGGTCTTCATTCTGTGTGGGCTCGTCGTGGTCGGCCATGCCTACGAGATCCCTGGTGAGACCACCTACTTGAATGAATACCTCCACCTGCCTTGGACATCCGCGCTGATGGGCATCATCGCCGGTCACGGGTTGCTCTTTCAACACCCAAATTTCGGTGTGATGCGGCTCATCTCGGGCGAAGGGTTCGGGTGCCACATCATGCGGCGACTGCTCCCCTCTGTCATTCTTTTGCTGCTTGTTTTGGGGGGGCTACTCGCCTTCGGCGAGGGGCAAGATTGGTACCCTCCGGCGTTTGGCGAGAGTCTGTATGCCAT
>JBIIWL010000213.1:0-3909 GCA_044338885.1 Fibrobacteria bacterium | reverse complement strand
GGCCGACGCTTCGCGTCGCCCGGGATTTGGCGGAGTCGTTGGGTGTGACCTCGCGGGTGAAGTTTCTCGGGAACCAAATGGATGTTCCCGCCATTATGGGGTGTGGCGATGTGTTTTTATTCCCATCCGAAGTCGAGAGTTTCGGGCTTGCGCCGCTTGAGGCGATGGCCTGCGAAATGCCGGTGATCGCCTCAGACTCTGGCGGTATCCCCGAAGTCGTGATTCATGGCGAACACGGGTTTCTCGCCCCGGTCGGCGATGTGAAAACGATGGGTGAATACGCCGTTAAGCTGGGGCATGACCCGCAGTTGCGCGCGCGCCTCGGCGCGGCCGGGCGCCAGCGTGCGGTCGAAGTATTCGCACCCGAGCACGCGGTTGATCAATACGAGGCGCTGTATCGGGAAGTTGTTGCGGGGTAGTGGCTGACGGCTAATGGCTAATGGCTAACGGCTAATGGGAAAATTGTTGGTCGTCAGACCTGTTCTGGGCGTACTCGTACCTCGTACTCCTACTCCTACTCGCGTCGTTTAAAAACCAAGTATTCGAGTACGGGTACGGACGTAAAGAGCCCTCGCCTGGAAAATGGAGACGGTGCCTATGGGGGCCTTCGTGAAGAGTGCGGTCTAGGTTGGGCCTAGGTTGAGTTTAGGTTTTTTGCCATTCGCCATTAGCCATTAGCCATTTTTGGCCCAAACCAATACCTACCTTCCGCCCATGATACTCGACGCCTTCCTCGCCTGGCTGCACTACGTCTCGATTTTCGCGACGGCCTTCTTTCTGCTTTTGGAATGGGTGCGTTGCCGTGAGCCGATCGCGCTCAACCGGTCGCGCTTGCTGGTCAAGATGGATGCGGCCTATGCGCTTTCGGCCCTGTCTGCGTTAGGTTCGGGACTTTTACGGCTTTTTTATGGAGCCAAAGGCTCTGCGTTTTATCTCGACAACCCGATTTTTTATGTGAAAGTCGGCGTGTATCTCGTCGTGGCGCTCTTGTCCATCCCCGTTACGGTTTCATTTTTTCGTTGGAAGAAAAGTCTGGAAAAAGCCCACGGTGAAGTGACCGTACCGACATCCGACATTCGCTTTGTGCGTGGGTTTCTACTTGCCGAACTGATTGTGTTGGCCCTGCTGCCGGTGCTGGCCGTTTTAATGGCCCGCGGATTTGGCATTACGCACTAGCCTCGCGCGCGGGGTCGACCTCATCACGGTCTGCGCGAACCCTGGGGTTTAATCACCCTGCGGCCTGCAAATCCCCCCCCAAAAAAAATCCTCGAAACACACTTACCGGAAATACATCTTCGTACCGCTTGTGGGAAATGTGGTGGGGCAGGTTCCGGTTTCACCGTAAGCCACTTCCATTTTGGTGGACGTCACCATTTTGAGCCAAACCCATCCGTCGGATGTGGAAGGCGTTGGCTGGATCTGGTAGCACCATTCCGTCGTGATATCCTGAGGTCGTTTCCAGGTCGGGTTGGTGCGTGCGATGCGCACATCGTTGGAGGTACCGATGTGGCCGAACATGACGGTGCTGTCGGGGGCAATGACGTTGGGGAAGGGGTCACCGTAGAAGCCTTCCTTTTTCAAAGGACCCGGGCCTACAACAAACGTGGAGTCTAAAAACCATTGGCCTGAAGGAGTGCCAATGACGTCGCGCTCTACAGTGCCGCAATCGGCGCCGGGCACGGGGACGCCCGTAACGCTGCCGAGTTTGGTGTAATAGGCTGCCCGCTTGGAGGGTTCGAAAAAGTCGTACGGACAAACAGTATGCAGAATGTTGCTGTTGCGGGCCACGTACCGGGCTTGATTGACGAACTGATTTGTGACGCTATCGTTGCTCACAATAAAGTCCCATGCCGTCGAGGTGAGCCCGGGAATGTACCACCCGATGATTTCACCAGCTTTAACCGGGACTTTTCGCGAAAGCCCCTCCCATGCGCTGCTGTTAAAGACGGTGGTATCCGCGACCGCTTTGAGTGAATCCGAGACGTCTTTTATGTGGTACATGTCGATGGTGATGCCACAGCCCACATCAAGGTGGAGAGACCAGTCGGGGATGTACCCTGTGGTCGGTGCACCCGGCGGCAGGTAGCGCTTGGCAGCCACGATCTCCAAATCGGCGGGAGCACGTATCGGTAGGCGCTGCCCTTGCAACCCATCTTTGGCGAACACGTATGAACGGCCGATGAGCTCGGTATTTCCGCCGCCGATCGAACCGATTTGGGCCACGACTTTGATGTGTGCGGTGTCCATCACGTAGTGGTTGAATACGACGGGATTTGTGAGGCAGTTACGGATCACTGGTGTCGAATCGACTGATGGGTCGAGGTCGGATGGGTCCGTCGTGCGATTCGTTTCGCCGCACGCATAGAAAAGCACGCCCAAGGCCATGAGAAGCCCTACGGGCCATAGGCGAAAGACGCGGCATGTCCCAGCGGTGATCATGCTCTGGAATATAGGCCTTAGGACGTCTGCCTTGTCACGGAATGGGTACGATTATTGGGGGGGAGCGTGAATTCGATAACGGTACAGCCCGTTTTCGAAGGGGCGCCGGGGCTAACGGGCGAGAGCTTGCCGCAATGCGTGGGCGGTGATGCGACTGTGGCTGGCGTTCCAAACCACTTCGCCGCGCTCAAGGATGAGCACTTGTGGCGATTCGTGGCGCACACCCGTGCGCGCCTCGACCCACTGCGAAGCGGGGCGTGCGGCTAACACGTCGACGATGCGGACGTCGAGAGACGACGGTGCATCGCGAAGAAACTCGTTCATCTCGATGAGCGCCCGTTCGGAGAGGTCGCAAATTGGGCTGTGCTTGTATACGACCACCACATGTTGACCTGA
Source organism: Fibrobacteria bacterium (assembly GCA_044338885.1). Taxonomy (GTDB): domain Bacteria; phylum Fibrobacterota; class Fibrobacteria; order UBA11236; family UBA11236; genus UBA11236. Next base: position 1,074 of record JBIIWL010000213.1, on the reverse strand, counting down.
TGCATCAAGGGCCGCAGTGGCGTCGGCGGGCGTTAACATTTCGCGGAAGCTGGCGCCGTGAATGAGGTCGTTCACGTGAGCGTACCCTTGGTCGAGGGCACACCGGCCACGCGGCGCGATGGCGAGACGGCCATAGACAGGGCGCGGGCGAAGGCTTTAAACAAGGCTTCGGCGCAATGGTGCGAATTGCTGCCGCGCAATAAATCGAGGTGCAGATTCATGCGGGCGTTTTCGGCCACGCTTTGGAAAAAGTGCTCGATCAATTCGGTATCGAGGTTGCCGAGCTTGGGCGCGGGGATTGCCGCATTCCAAACAAACGACATGCGGCCGGAAAGGTCGAGGCAGCAGCGTGCGAGCGCTTCATCCATGGTGACGTAATAAAAGCCGTAGCGCTCAATGCCCGTCTTGTCGCCCAGCGCTTGGCGTAAGGCTTCACCCAAACAGATCGCAATGTCTTCGGCGCTGTGGTGCATGTCGATGTGGCCATCGCCTTCGCACTTTACGGTCAGGCCGAATCCACCGTGTTTGCGGAAGAGGTCGAGCATGTGGTCGAGGAACCCCGAACCCGTGTCAACGGGGCCGTCGACCGCGTTGTCGAGGTCGAGCGTGAGTGAGATCTTGGTTTCTTTGGTGTTTCGCGTGAGGCTGGCGTGGCGCATGCTGGTTCCGACTGAGGAAGGTTGCTTATTCGGTGATTTGGTCGCCGTCCACCTTGAAACGGCGTTCGGTCGGAATCTCTTCGCTTTCGCCTGCGGTCACGCGGACGCTACTGCCCTTGCGCGTGATGAAGGTGATGGCGTTATTGTGGTTAAAGTCGGCCGGTTTGTCCAAAAGTAGAAAGCGCGAGCTTTCGCGTGATCCCGCCGGCAGTACGCGCAACCAGACGCTATCCGACAGCGCGACTAAGCGTACGCGCGTCTGGGTGTTGCCCGCTGTGACTTTGGAAATACTGTCCGCTGTGGTGGGCTTACCGGCGCGCGCGCTTGTGTCGCTGACCGTAGCCGAATCGTTGACATTCAGCGAGTCTGACAAAGAGTCTGTGAGCGTGGAATCGTAGGCCGGTTCAATCTTCAA
>JBIIWL010000212.1:0-3910 GCA_044338885.1 Fibrobacteria bacterium | reverse complement strand
ATTGATTGAATCCCGCCCCACATTCGTTCGGGGCGGGTCGTTCGAGAACAAAAAAAAGCCTCCCGCTCGGGAGGCTTTTTTTTGTGCGTTTCACGCTATGTGAAGGGAGCCTCAGACTTGGCCCGTCCGAGCCGAAAGGTCTCGAACCTTGTCCTCATCCACCTCAATCCCCAAGCCATGACCCTTGGGGATTTTAACGCGCCCGCCCACCACCTTAAACGGCTCTTTCAGCACGCTTTCCCCTAAGAACTGTGGGCCGTTCAGGGCGGCCGGCCGCTTCAACCCATAGGCTCCGTAGAGGCACAGGGTGGCGGCGAGGGAAATGTCCGGGTCGGTAAGTCCACTGCCCAAGAACAGCAGCTTGTGCTTCTCTAAAAGGTTCAATTGAGCCACCGCAGAGGTCAGGCCGCCGCACCGAGAGGGCTTCATGGCCACGCCGGTGATGCACTTGAGTTTGATGAATTCCTCGACCTCAACCGGTGAGACGCACCCCTCGTCCATAAGGATCGGGAGTGCCCCTTGCTTCACCAGTTTTTGGTAACCGGTCAAGTGTTTGGGGTGTAAAGGGCCTTCGAGAACCGCGACGCCCGCGTCGGCTAACTTCGGCGCCATTTCGAGGGCGGACGCTTCATCGTAGCCGCCATTGGCATCAGCCCACAAGAATCCATCCGGGACGAGCTTCTTCACCATGCGGCACATTTCAAGGTCAAACTTCTTATCGGGTGCGACTTTAACATTGAAATTCTCGTAACCGCGGTCGCGTCCCTTCTGAATCAAACCTTCGATATCACCCAGTTCGCGCGGGTTGAGCGTCCAGCTGAGCAGAAGGTCGTCGGGGGTTGTGCGTCCCCACAATTCCGCTACGTTTTTTTTGAGCACCTTGCCCATGATGTCGTGAAGCGCAATATCGAGCCCCGCCTTGGTGATCGGGTAGGACGTCGAGAATCCGTCCGCAATCTCGTAGTTCATCACCTTGTGCGCGCCCGCTAAATCGAAGACTTCGCGCCCGATCAAGATGGGAATCAAATAATTCTTGAGTGTTGAAACGGCACCTTCAAGCGTCTCTCCGCTCCAACGCGGAATCGGAACCGATTCACCCCAGCCCACAGTCCCGTCGCTAGCCGTCATTTTAATGATGACCGCAGGGCGCCCAGGTAACCCAACCGGCGCTTCAAAAAATTTGAAGCGCATCACCATCGGATAGCGTACAGGGAAGATCTCGATCTTTTCAATCGTCAGCTTGGACATATTACCCCCACTGGCCGCACTAGACGGAGCGCTCGCGGCAAATAAACTCTTGCCACTGAACATGCCCACCGCTGCGGTCATCGCCATACTCTTGGTGAATTCGCGTCGTGTCATTTCCGACATATATACCCCACGCAATTGTAAAACTTGGGCACTTTTCAAATCCGAAAAAAAGCGAGCGACTCCTTGTGGGGCCGCTCGACTATTGGAAAGTGAGGATTAAATCCCGAAATTAATGCTCACGACGTAATACCAGTCTTTGGGAGTACGCATCAGGCTGGGCGCGTTCCAGTATCCACCAACATTGCCATCCTGGGCGCGGAAGTGATCGTTCGCCACCTGGCCGCGTATGGACACGCCAGTAATGACTTGCTTGACGGCATAGAGGCTCCATTTCCAATCATCTCGGCTGTTGGCGTTCGGATCGCGGAACAGAATGGAGTAGCCGCCCGGAACGCCAAACTCGACAGGCTGCGCCAGTCCGCCGGTACCCCCTGTCTGATTTTCCGTATTGGGAGTGTTGGAGTAGTAAGTCGGAAGCTGCCAAAGCTGCTGTAATCCAAAGTCGTCGGGATTACGGTTCTTGAAATACTCCACTTCAAACGAAAGCATGTCCAGGAGCTTGAAGGTGGGCAAATTGATACCCATCATAATCGGCATACGTTCTGTGCGCTTCTCGTACATGCCGGGGTAATTTTCAACGCCGAGTAAAGCGATTTCGCCATAGACCTTCAAGTCGTTGGGATTCAGAAAATCAATCGGGAGTACCTTTTGAACGTTGAATGAGGCTCTGCCCATCAGCTTAATGGCCTTGGTCTCGTAGTACCCGCCGAGGTTCGCGCTCCGAAGCGAGTCGGCGTTCATACCTGTGGCATCCGCGATAATGTTGACGTCCCCGTAGCTCGCCACGATGGGTGTTCCAGAGGCGATCGTGACTGAATCTCCCGTCAACGGATTCATCGTTTCAACCGCGCTCGGCGTGTTGAACTCGTAGTAGGCGGTCCGGATTTCACGGGGGTTGGTGGTGCGTTCCTTGATGGGGAAGTAATGGTAGAAGGCAACACCGCCGCCAACTTGCAAGGGGCCGTTGGTGTATTCCGCCAGATAGCTGGGGGTGAAATCGCCGACCGGACGGAAGTCGCGTTCATTCGTGAGCAAGAAACTCTGTTTAAGGGCCCCATCAAGATGGGAAAGGCTGAACTCGATACCTTGGGCGCGAATCGATGCATTGTCGGTGATCGACCAACCGCCCGTGAAGGCGAAGGTCGGGTAAGCGCCGGCACGGAATAAGTATTCGCCGAGATTCTTCGCATCCGGGTTGTATTTGTAGGGAAAGTAACCGACACGGAGCGCGCCCCATGATTTGTCAGGATTCTCGCCGAATTTGTAGTGCGCCTGAGCCTGGGTGATGCCGGGCCCGAACTTCGTGCCAAGCGTTGTGCCAAGGTTGTTGGGCACAGCGGGGAATACATTGTAAAACACGCCGCCCGCGCCTACGCGAAGGTTGAGGCGGTTGTTCACAACAACTTCCTGAGTCAGGCTGACGCCGATTTGGGAGAGATAGTGGCCGTCCGGATCGCCCGAGGCTCCACCCGCAGGCGAACCCTGAACGATTTGCCCGGTCTCGATCTTGGTGCCTACCACGAGCGGTTTGCGCTCCACCACATCCTGGGCAAGGCCATTCACGGCCATAACAGACATTCCGGCAATTAACATCTTGGCGAAATTATTCATCACGATCCACCTTTGGAGAGACGTTCTTTACAGAGATTGAGATAAAAGAAAGGAGCGCCGAAGCGCTCCTAGAAAATCAGAGAAGAACGACCCTGCGATTGAGAGGGGTCTTCATGCCGGTAGTCAGAATTCTAACGAAATAGATTCCCGGCTGCCGGATTTCGGAGAACCGGTATTCGCGAGTCCCCTCTCCACGGTGCGACACGAGGCGCGTGCCCGCCGTATTAAAAATCTCGACGCTATGACTGCCTGGCTGAGAGAATGAAATTTTGAAGTCGTCCAGCTTCACGCGTTCCTCACCATCCCCGGCCTTACCCACCTTGATGACAGTCGGGTTTACGCACGCACCCGCCTTCTGGTGAGTGGCCTTCGGGTTGTACTCGGCGTACGTGGAATCTTTGCAACCATCGTAACCGGCGAGAAAGCGCATGTTGGCGATGAAACTCCTATTGAAAAAGCTCCGTAATGCCGTATTGGTTGTGGTGGCCACTACGCTGGTATGATACATGCCGTTCAACGAGAATCTGCCGCCACCGTATTCGCGGAACCAGGTCACTGGCTTATCCTCACCCGTGGTCATATTCCAGCCCGAGGTCGGGAACGCCGAACGCTTGGTTGTCCAAACCATCTTTGTGCCGGGTGTGCCACGAGGGTTGCCGGCATACACATACCATTCGTCGTTCCACGAATACGATTGGTTGATGCTATCGGGCGAACCCGGGCCATAGGCTTGCCCGAAACCCTCGGCGTCGAGCCATACGGGGCCGGTGGTGTTACCCGCGAAGTTGTCATACTCACGACCCATCATGTTACCCCACCACGTCCAACCAGAGTGGCGCACACATTGGTGGAAACACGCAAGACCTTTGTTGCCGTTTTCGTACCACGATTGGATGCGGTTGCCGGTGTTGGCCGCCGGGCTCGTAAA
>JBIIWL010000211.1:0-3937 GCA_044338885.1 Fibrobacteria bacterium | reverse complement strand
CTCCGTGATGAAGTTTGCGTTTCCTCGAAAGGAATTCATCATGAAAATTCAAAACATTTTAAAAAGCACAAGCACCTCGACGCTACTCGCGTTCTCGGCCCTTGTGATGGTGGCGTCGACAGTACACTCACAATCACTCTCACCTCAGCGTTCGCCTTCGCAGTCACCCCACGGTGTACATGGCATGTCGAACGTTGTCTCGTCTGAGGCTTTGGGCCAGGGCGTGATGAACCTCAACCTGCGCGCCAAGTTCTACGAGCAGAACACAACTGTCCCGGGCGTACTCGACGGAACGCAGATCACCACCGTAAGCGGCGGCGCTGCCTTAGGCGTCAACAGCTATATGGATGTGTTCGTCGGCATGAACATCTATAACTTCAACGCGGGTACGACCTCGTCATCCGGTTTCGGGAGCGTGGCGCTCGGTGCCAAGGGGACTCTCCCCGCCGCCAAAGGCGCCCCGCTTCACATGGGTCTTATGATGGCCGGTATCTTCGGAACGGGCAACAACCAATTCAACACCAACCGCGTCGACGGTTTCAACTACCTCGAGTCACGGAGCGAGGGCAGCAATGACCTGCTTGTCCGCGCCACCCAGTCATACCTTGGCACCGACAAAGAGAACGGCGGCGTAGGCTTTAATGTTCACTTAAACGAAGGTGTCATCTCGTCGTTCGAATCCGGCAAGGGCGTCGCGCTCATCGCTGGTGCTGGCGTCGAAATCATCCCGATCTCGCAGCTGATCCTCGGTTTAGAAGCCAACTTCCGCAGCCTGCTCGCCGACGTGAGCGCAAATGATCCGCTCTGGGTCACCCCGCAGGTCACCTGGCGTACCCCCAAGCGTGTGAACGTCAACCTCGGCGTCGACATCTCGCTCTCCGGCGATCGCCCGGCACCTGAGCCTGCCGCACTCGCCCCTTGGAGAATCTTCGGTGGCTTGTCCGGTTCGCTGGATACCCAAAAGGGTCGTCGCGATCGCAACGCCCGCAATGCCCGTAACGATTCGCTCGAACGCGCCGCCCTCGAAGCACGCGCCGCACGCGCCGATATCGGCAACAACGACAGCCTGAACCGCGCCTTGGACGCCCGTCACATCAACGATTCGCTCGCGCTCGCCGAATCCAATAGAAGGCTCCAAAATGCACTCAACAATCTGCCCGCCGCCGAGCGCGAATTCCTGACTTCAGGTATCCTCGTACTTGATGCTGTGTACTTCGAGACCGGCAAAACGGAAATTTCCATCAACTCGAAACCGTATGTCGAGCTCATCGCCAAAATGTTGACCAAGTACCCCAAGCTGCAGATCGCAGTGGATGGACACACCGACAACGTTGGTGAACTCGAATACAACAGACAGCTCAGCCACGACCGCTCCATGGTCGTCGTGAACTCGATGGTCAACCACGCACCGGAACTCAAAGGCCGACTCACCGCCCGCGGTCATGGCTACAGCCAGCCCAAGGCGACCAACGAGACGGATGAAGGCCGCGAAATGAATCGCCGTACCGAACTCAGTGTGCTCAACAAGGATGCCCTGAAAGAATACCGCTAGGACCCTACGGTTCTCTCAGTCGCATCTTTGACGAAGAAGCCGGCCCCGCTTGGGGTCGGCTTTTTTGTGGTGTTACCGTAACACTTCACTTTAAAGACAGAATTGCACGCATCTATCCACAAACTAAACGAAAGTGTTGAGAGACTGCATGGCAGCTGATCAGGCACATCTTCGACTCAACGATCAGGCGAAGCGACAGAACTTAAAGAGCTAGGCGCCGAAGCAAAAAAAGCTTGCGCCGGCTCGGGGACCTTGAAATCCAAACCTGAGGCCGCCGCCTTTAGGCGCGCCCCCGGCTCCTCGCGCGGCTCGTTGGTCAATTGGAACGTACCGAAGTGCATCCCCACGGCTTTGCGCGCGCCGAGATCATGAAACGCGCGCACGGCTTCTTCGGGGTCCATATGAGCCGCGCCCATAAACCACTTGGGCGCGTACGCTCCAACCGGGAGCAATGCCAAATCCGGTGCACCCCAACGCGAACGGATGGATTTAAAGTGCGGCCCGTACCCTGTGTCGCCACCGTGATACACACGGGTTCCATCTTGTGAGACAAAACCCCAACTGCCCCACAGCGATTCATTGCGATCAAAAATCCCGCGCGCCGACCAATGTTGCGAGGGTAAAAACGTGATCGACACACCAGAAACTTTTTTGGTCTGCCACCAATCCATTTCCTCCACGCGCGCGATGCCCTCGCCTTGCAACAACTTTTTATCCCCCAGCGGCACCAAAAACAACGCGCTATCACGATCCGCAATCATTCTCAATGTGGGCAAATCCAAATGATCGTAATGATTATGCGAAACCACCACCACATCGATGCGCGGCACGTTCTCAAAAGGCACGCCCGGCGCGTGTACCCGCTTAGGCCCGGCGAAAGATACCGGTGAACAACGCGCCGACCAAATCGGGTCAGCCAAAACCGTGGTGCCGTTGGCAAACCTCAACACGAAGGTGGCATGGTTCACGAAGGTCGCCGCCACACCACGGCCCTCACGCGCCATCGCCACCGGCCCCGTACCCGTCTTCACCCACGCGGGCCACGCGGCCTTTTGCTCCTTGCGCCACCGCCACATATCGCCAAAGGTTTTATCGATACGACCCAAACCCGGATTGAAAAACAACTTGCCATCAAAGTGGTCGGACTTAGGATACGGCTGAGCGAAAGGCGACATCGCCATCACGCACACAAAAAGCAGAGCCAGACGTTGGGGGCGACTGTTGGGCCTTCGGGTGAGGAAGGGGTGCGGCGTGTCGTATTGGTCGTTGGGCATAGTGTCGAAAATACCCATGTTTTTAAACGGCATGAGGGCGGCTATCATTATACCGTATGAAAACCGCTCATCGATTCGGAATCCCTAGCTTAGCACTCGGCCGCGGCCTCGCTGAAGCCGGGTTTATCCTCGCGGTTAAAGCCGGGTTAACCGGCCACGAATCGCTCGCGTTACTCGTTTCGATTCCCGCCTTGGTGCTGTTGCGCTTTGTGTTTCAAGACCGCGGGGCCATCCTCGAGGCGGCCGCGCTGCGCGAGAGCGTCGCGCTGTGGAGGCACAAACTGTTAGACGCGCTCCGCTCGCGCGCGGTGCCGGCCTACCGGCCGGCGACCAAGCGCGCCCTCAGCCGTGCGCTCGACCAAGACATTCCCCAGTCGGCCGAGGGCGCGCTCGCGCGACGCCGCTTCATCGGTTCGTGCCTCGAAGGCGCAGTGCTGGTCCCCCTTTTGTTTATACTCGCCTGGAAGGCCGCCGTCGTTGGCCTTGCGGCGGCCGCGCTCTTGTGGCCGCTGTTGCGCCTCCGCAACCAGCGCATGAAGGCCTTAGAGCGCGCCGGCGCATTAGGCCGCGAGAGCGCGCAGCACGCGCGCGAAGATTTCGCTCACTCACTGGAGTCTCTCCCCGGCGCGGGGCTGACAGAAGCCCTCACACAACTCGACCACACACTCGATCAGGCGCATGAACCCGAGTGGCGTTGGCGCAAAGCGCAAGGGCGCTACCCCGCGCTGCTTGAAACCGCGTTGTTCTTTGTGTTGTGCGTGATCTTGTTCACCGGCGCGGTCACGCTGCCGGGCCTTGAGTCGATTCTGCTCTTTGCCATGCTCTTGTTGCTCGCCTATCGCCCGCTGCGCGAAGCGGCGCGCCACTACCCGATCAGCGTAAGCGGCGCGCGGGCCACGCGCGACCTCAACGCGCTCATCGAGGACTGGAACGGCTACCCTGTGCGCACGCCGCCCGCGCCACACCCGGATGACCGCACCCTCGCCGCCCACCACATCACCTTCGGGTACGAGACGCATCATCCCATCATCAAAAACCTGACCTTGGAATTATTCGCCGAGGCCATCACCGGGCTGACAGGCCCGAACGGCGCGGGCAAAACCACACTGCT
>JBIIWL010000027.1:0-13314 GCA_044338885.1 Fibrobacteria bacterium | reverse complement strand
GCAATCCAACCCGTCCTCCCTGCGGCGCGCCCTCCTGCTCGCGGCAAGCCTTGCACCGCTGACCGCGCTGCTGACGGGTTGTAATCTGTTCGGCAACGACACCCCGGCCGTCGCCGTCATCGCCAAACCTGAGGCCATCAACCCTGAACTTGATGCCTTTCTGAATAACAATCAGAGACAATACACCGCCTTCGAAGAACTCGTTCGCCCCGGTGCCCCCGACTCAACGCTCGCCTTGGGCACCTTCAAAGTCAAGCACAAAGACACCACGGTGCTGGGCGTCACATACGACTTTTTAGACGTCTCCGAAACCTATACGAACACAGCCCCCGCGCCCACCGCCTTTTTTGCGCGCTTGGGCATGCGGCCCAACGCCATTCGCTACGACACCAATCTGGTGCCCGATCCTGGGGCCAGCTTACCGTTCCCCGTTGTGCCCGTCGTCGGCTGGCGGCTCGATACATTGATCGGCGAGCTGCGGTTTGTCCGCGTGCTCACGGGCACAGCGCTGATCGATCAAGGGGGACTCCGCTACGAAACGTGGGCTTTTGCCGAAAGCACGTGGTGGGCAGGGTCCGCCCCACAACTCGCGGGCACTGGCACCAGCTGGATTGGGCGCTACGGCCTGCAAAAGCATCAATCACAGTGGACTGATTTCATGCGCCCGGGACCCACCGGCACCTTACGCCGCACGCTCACCGCGAATTGACCCCTCACGCCCCAACACGAAGAGACCTTCGCCTCATGCCGCTCACCGCTTCGCAATCTTCAATGGTCCCGCTCGCCGACTACGCCGATTACCCCTGCCTCATCTACCCCGCGTCGCGCCTTTTAACCGATGTCGAAAGCGATACGCTCACGACCGCGCTGCGCGACTTTCTCACCACGTGGGCCAGCCATGGGGCACCCGTGGATGGAGCGGGCCTGGTGCTCGACAACCGCTTTGTGATCGTCACCCACCGCCCGATGGAAATCGCCGGCTGTTCGCGCGACTCGCTCCTGTTCTTTTTGAAAGACGCGGGAGCGCGTTTGGGGGTGGAGTTAGTCGGTGGGGCTCGCGTGTTCTACCGGGATGGGGCGGGACAGGCCGTTGATGTCGACCGCCCGACCTTCAGGGCTCAGGCCGCCGCGGGTGTGGTCACGCCCGACACCGTGGTGTACGACACCACGGTGCGTGAAACGGCCGCGCTGCTTGAGGGCCGTTTCACGCCGGCGGCCCGTGACAGCTGGCACGCGCGATTGATGTAAACGTATTGTAGGGGCGAATAATTATTCGCCCCTACATGCGCGTGTCTAGGGCAACGACGAATCAGTCAATCCCGCCGCTCGATTTCCCGCGCCGTAATCCCCTTCTCATTCTTACCCAATTTGAATTCGACGAGGTCGCCTTCGGCGAGGTCGTTGAATTCATTATTGAGCACGTCTGTATGATAGAAGAAGATATCGCCCTCAAGCTGCGGGGCCGTGATGAAACCGTAGCCTTCTTTAATGCGCTTGATGTTGCCTTCATACAAGCTGTCATCATCCGTGGCGACCGAGGGCGAGACCGCACGCGCGCTAGAGGCCGTGTAGGCGGGGCGGCTTGATTCGCGAGGCTCGCGCACTTCGCGCGGGAAGGCGGGCGCCGGTACGAAAAGGTTGTTGATGAGGGCATCGTCCGCATCCGCATCGTCGATCACCGAGGACATCAGCATCGGGTAGGTGCACTCAGCCTGCAAGGCTTGAGAGGTGCGTGTTTCGCGCTCTTCGCCGTTTTCGTCTTGATAGCGGAAATCCCACCCGAGCAGCATGACGCGCGTGCCGAGCGCATTCAGCTTACGCACCAGCGGGACGAAATCTCCGTCGCCGGCGATCAGTACGATCACGTTATAACGCTTGAGAACGGCGAGTTCGTAGGTCTCAAGGGCGAGCCACACATCGATGCCCTTCTCGGCGGAACCGGAGACCGGCAGATAATGCGTGGTGATGTTTTGACGGATCAGAATATCTTCGAACACCCGCTCACTGAGCAAACGGTTGCGCTCTTCGACAATTTTGGATGGGAGACGACCGCGGAAATAGTGCGCGTCTACAATCGGGCAATAGCGAGTTTCGGTGCCTTCGAGCTCGGCCACTTTGGAGCGCACGAACGCGTGTAGGCCATCGAGGCTAATGCGTGCGTTCCGATCGTGATGATAGAGGTAATAGTTGCTGACATGCAGAAAAAAGTTACCGTCGTAAACGATCCCCATACGAATCAGTTTGTCATCGGCTTTCATGATGCTCATACCAAATTCCTTTAGTGCATGGCTAGGATAGTTCTAGGTCATGTCAGGGGTTCGGATTAGGCCGATTCACCCCAATTGTTTTAGTGAAATCAATCTGATAGTGTGCGGCGCAAACCCGCATAGAATACGTGGAATGAGGCTTAAATAAAGGCCAACCACGCGACAACACGCCGCAATTTACAAGTTCAAGCCAACGTCTTCAAGAAAACTGATAGTGTAATACCACAGAAGATTACAAGGCTTACGGCAATATTCGCCTGGAAAAAATCAGCGTTTAAATCGTCAAGCGACACGCTACGTCGGAAGAAATGCATGTATCCGATCAAGCCAACGGCGATTGCTGCAGAAATTTGAAATGGCCACCCCAATCCAAACACGATTTCAGTCAACACCAAAAAAACCACCATGAACCCATGCAGGAGCCGACTGACCTTTAGCGCACCCGAAAGACCGAATTTCACCACCACTGAATTTAAACCCGCCTTGCGGTCGAAGTCCTCATCTTGCGTGGCATAGATGATGTCAAACCCGGCGATCCAAAAGAGCAACACGGCACACAACAACAAGGCTTCGAGCCCGATCGTGCCTGTGACGGCCACCCACGAGCCCACCGGGGAAATGCCGATGGCAAGGCCCAAGTAAAGATGAGACCAACTGGTGAAGCGTTTGGTGAGGGAGTAAAAGCACACGGCCAATAGCGCGGGCACAGCGAACACAAAGGCCAGTGTATTGAGAAACCAAGTCGCCACGACAAACAGAACCGTATTGATGAGAAAGAAAGCGAGCACGCCTTTGCGCGTGAGCACGCCTGCAGGAATATGACGGCGCGCCGTACGGGGGTTGCGTGCGTCGTAAGCCGCGTCGACGAGGCGATTGAAAGCCATTGCCGCGTTGCGGCAGAATACCATACAGAGCACAATGAGGCCGAACACGCGCAGCGAAGGCAGACCTCGCGCGGCCCAAAACATGGCCGCTAACGCGAACGGCATGGCAAACAGCGTGTGCGAGAACCGAACGAGAGAGAGGTAATGGCGGAGGGAGGTGAGCATCGATTAAGGCCTCAAAAAAACTTGAAATTTGAAATATGAAAGTTTCGGCCTGGCTTTATTGAGTCGTCCATCAAAAAGGAAGTTCCGCAAAGGAATCGAACGGTTCATGAATTTCGTTCGTAGCCGTTTGCCTTTCTTTCTGATTTCATATTTCTGATTTCTGATTTCAAACTTGCCCCTCCCCCATCTCCCGCCACCGTTTACTCACCGGGTGATCGAGGCCGAGGTGATCGAGCACGCGGGCCAGCACGGTATCAACCAGATCTTCGATGGTTTGGGGTTTGAGGTAGAAAGCGGGGTTTGGGGGCAAGACAACCGCACCAAGGTCGCACAATGTGGCCTGGTTGCGGAAGTGTACGGCATGCATGGGGGTTTCGCGCGGGAGCACGATCAAACGACGGCGCTCTTTCAGCGCGACGTCTGCGGCGCGGGCGAGCAACGAGTCTCCGATGCCGTTGGCGATTTTTCCGAGAGTGCCCATAGAGCAGGGGACCACCACCATGCCCTTGTGACGGAAGGAGCCACTGGCGATGGGTGCGAACAGGTCATTGTTTTTATAAACCTTATCCGCTTCATCGAGCATGGCTTTGTGGCCTTCGAACGTCACAACCTGCCGCCCGTGCTCGGTGAGCACGAGGTGAACGGTTTCGCCGAGGTCTTTTAAATGGCGGAGGAGGCGGTGGGCGTAAATGGCGCCCGAGGCGCCGGTGATACCGAGAATGTAGGGTTCCATGAACACTAGCCTTTCGTGGCGACGACGGCGTGCGCTATGCCACAGTCATAGGCCCGCACGCGCACATTTGTGAACCCGTATGTTCGGCATAGTTGCGCGTATTCTTCCGCGCTACGGAACCGCCGCACCGATTGCACGAGGTATTCGTAAGCGGTGCGCCGTGAGCCGAGGGCCTTGCCCGTGAAGGGTATGAAAAGCGGTGCGAGCACGCCGTAGAAAAACCGGGCAAAGAGTCCCGCCGGTCGAAAAAATTCGAGCGTGACGAAGGTGCCGCCGGGCTTAAGCTGTTCGTGCACCATCTGAATGCCGGCGGCCGTATCGTCGAGATTGCGCATGCCGAATCCGCAGAGCACCACATCGAGGGAACTCGGTTTGACCGGCGGGTGTAAGGCATCCAAGACCACGGCTTGCGTCCCTAATTTTTTAGGGACCGACAACGCCAGCATGGGGCGCGAAAAATCACCGAGCAGACACGCCATGTCTGCGGGCGCGCGTCCATCACGGCGCAGAGCGGCCGCGAAGTCGCCCGTGCCGCCACACAGGTCCAAAACTTTGGCCCCGGCGGGCAGCTGCGGGAGCAGTTTAACGGCCTTACGGCGCCACACTAAATCTCGTCCCGCACTAAGCACCCGATTGAGGATGTCGTACCGACCGGCGATGGTATCAAACATGGATTGAACCGCAAGAGACATAGATCGTAAAGGTAGAAGATGGTTTTCGGCTCTTGGCTTGTGACCTATGGCTGGTGGCACCAAGAATACGCGAACAAGCGCGATTCGGTCGATTCGAGTGCGAACCCATCCCTTGATTCGCGAATTGGGCGGCGAATCCGAAATTATCTCGCCTACCAGCACCCACGTGCCCCAAACCACGCCCCCATTCACTTTTTCCCGCTCCTTTGCCTTGAAATCAGAGCCAAAGGCAAATAGATTTCCAATCCTTGCCTCTTTAGCTCAGTTGGTAGAGCAGTGGATTGAAAATCCACGTGTCCGCAGTTCAATTCTGCGAGGAGGCACCACTTTTTTAAGGCCCTCGAAGCTGTCAGACTGCAGCGATCAGCCTACCGCAAACCGGACGAATTCTATTTGTCCGCGACTTTGACTCCCGGTCTCAAGTCGATGTGCCACGAATCCCGTTTCATTTCATTCGATTCGACACACCCTGATCGCTCAATCTCATCGGTGCACAACCACAGCTCGTCCCTGACCGCTGAAAGCTGAGGGCTTTATGTCCAACCCCATCAGTTCCCAAGGCTTTGAAAAACTCCGCGCTGAGTGGATGGAGCTCTTTCATGAGGTGCGTCCCAAATTGTTGGAAGAGATCGCCGCCGCGGCCGCACAAGGCGACCGCTCCGAAAATGCCGAATACATCTATGGCCGAAAAAAGCTGCGCGAAATAGATCGACGCCTGCGCCAGCTTGACGGCAAAATCGGCCGTGCCACGGTGATCAGCGGCGAACGCCGCGACGATAAGATTTACCTCGGCGCAACCGTCACATTAACTAAACGTGGTGGTGGCTCGCTCACGATTCAGCTTGTGGGCGATGATGAAATCGACCCCGTCGCGGGCAAGCTTTCGCGTCAATCCCCCATCGGTGTGCAGCTACTTGGCCACGAGCCGCGCGGCACCATCGAGGTCGTCACACCCAAGGGCGTGATCCAATATGAAATTGGGACTGTGCGGTACGAATGAGTGATTTAGAATGCTCAATGTTCAATGAGCAATGCTCAATAATCAATAAAAAACTGTCTCGAGTATTTGAATTATACTGCCAAGAACTGATACGGTTCAAATCCCACTAAGCCTTGAGAATTGAGCATGGCTCATTGAGCATTTCCTTCCTTCGCGTCTATCAACCGCGCGCGCATTTCGTCCCACCGCAGCCACGGGGCCACAGCCTCGGGGGTAACCGCGCTCAGCGGCGCCATCAATCCGCTGTCCCGCAATTTGGTCATGAATGCTTGCTGATCGGCCGGTGACCACAGCACGGCTTGGTCGAGCCACTGCGGCGGCAAGCGCCGGCGCAAGCGAAAGGGCTCCGGTACCGGTGCGGCATGGCGCCAGGCTGTTAACACGACCGGGCACCACTGCTCCCAAGGCAAACCGCCGCGCACCACGCGAATGCCGGCCTCTGCCCCAGAACTAAGCACATGAGGAAACCGCACGATCGTAAGCTCGCCCGCAAAAAGCGCGAGAATATGGGCGGGACGAAAGACCAGTGGCTGATCCGAAAATTCTCGCCATGGGCAGGGCAAGGGAGGCGCGTTGGTTTCAGCCCCGCGCTTGGACCATGCCGCGCGTTGGGCCCCACGCTCCCAGCGCTTCAGGCTAGAGTGCTGTTCCTGTTCCCAGGAGTCGGTAAGGAGGCGAGACATGGGGAGTGAGCAATCAGCGATCAGTGTTCAGCGGTCAGGAAGGCAGCCTTCGTAGTGAACAGACTGTAGACCGAAATAAGCAACCGGCAAAAATCCGATCCCAGATGAAGAAATATTCAACAAATCTGGACACGAGAGTTCTCGAAGCTGACCTGATTGCTGACAGCTGAACGCTGACAGCTCTGGATTACGCCGCGTAGGCGTTGACCACCGAGGCCACGTCTTCGAGGGCGCAGAAGGCGGTGAATTCGAGGTCTTTACCGAATTCGGCATTGAGGCGCTCTAAAAGAGCCTTGCGTTCGGTGTAAGTGATGCTGTAGTCGATGATGAACCGATCGGCATCCTGAACTTCTTCAGCTTCAAACCCGACGACTTCGGCGATGGTCGCCTTAATTTTTACTGCTTTATCCTGATCCACAATCCGCTCCTGCGAAGAAATGACGACGGGGCGAATCGTGGGCCGCCCCTGAACCTCGGTCGGAGGGGTAGCCCTCCGTATTGTTCCAAGTTAAGTCCCAGAAAGCGGGTTGAGGAGGGATTTTTGGAGGGTTTTAAACGGAACAACCCCAACTGAGTGCCTTCACATTTTCGTATGGCCCGCGGAAGGGCCCCCTCTTTTCCTGTAGAGTCTACGGAAGGGCCCCCCTCTCCAGCTATGCTGGAGAGGGGTTGGGGGTGAGGATTAAGGCCTAAGCAGGTGATGGCTCGCGATCCATGAATCCAGAGTAAAGCCCGCATCGGGGCCAAACACCCCGGAGGTCAGTTTTTCAAACCCTGGCAAGGCGAGGGCCCACCTCAGCCCACCCCCCAAATCCAACTCTTCTTGGTCTTGAAACATCGCGTAGCCACCCTCGCGCGCACGCCGGGCGAGATACTCCTGCTCGGGTTGACCGGGCGTGGCCACGAGTAACACGTTGGCTGCACCCACCCCCGCGAGTTCCATCATGGTCGTATACCCGGAGCGGCACACCACGCTGTGGGCTTGCGCTAACAGGTGAGCCAAGCGGTCACCGGACAGGTGATCGAAAACGGTTAAAGCCCCCGGCACCACCGCTGCAGGGGCGGACGTTTGGATGCCGGGCTTGCCGCGCACCAAAACGCGCGTCCCGGTCATATCCTTTAAAGCAGCTCTCAGCTTGTCTTCGAACACTGTTCTTTGGGGTTCGGGGCCGCTCACCAGCGCGAGGATGTCGACCGGCATCGCGGCGGTGTGGGGGGAAACCTCCGGGTGATTGTGATCGCCGGGTGCGGGCCGCGCCGTCCAGGGGGCGGCGCTGTCGCGGAAGCGGCACAAAGGGCGGATGTATTCCACCCGCGGCCCGCCGCCCCCGGGGAACAGCGCGTGGCGCGGATGACCGAGGTGGCCCGAGAGGTTGACCGTACCGGGGAAATCGGGAACCCAGATTTCGGTGAAGGCCCGCAAAGCGCGCGCATTGAAGAGGCGCAACACAGGGGCGACCAGCGCGCGCAGCACCGGAGGCCCGGGCGGCTTGATCTCAAGTTGATGCGTTACGAACACGGAGGGCACGCCCGCGGCGCGAAAGCCATAGCGCCCGTCCGCAATGATGAGGCCGGGGCGGTGTTTGAGCGCCAACCGTCGCGCGGCCCATCGACCGCGACACGCCCCAATGAGGTATAAGGGCAGTTGGGCGAGCAGCCACAACGGCAGGGCCGCGCGGTTTCTCGTATAGGTCATCGCGTAGCCGGGTAGATCCTCAACGGTGAGATCCGGGAACTCGGCGCGCAACAGGCGTGCCCCTGCGCCACCGGCGCATGGCACCACGGTGTGGCCGGCGCGCAAGAGCGCGCGGATCAGCGGGATACAACGAGTGGCGTGGCCTAAGCCCCAATCAAGGGGCGCAATCAAAACGAGCATGAGGGCAAGATAGTAGGTCGTCGGTCGTAGGTAGTAGGGAGAAGAAGGCCCTACAAACACACTCTATCGAATCTAGAAGTTGGCCCTAGTCACGGTTGGGCAGAATCCTCAACCCCGACTAGGCGCCTTCGTCCGCCTTATCACGGGCCTCATCACCCTCTGAGGCGACCGTCAAGCGCACGCGCTCGATCTTATTGCCGTCCATTTCCAGAATCTCAAAGGACAAATTCTTATGGACGACGACATCGCCTTGGGCCGGCACGCGGCCGTGAACATACAGGATGAACCCGCCCACCGTATCGATGTCGACTTCATCATCTTGAGGGCGAAGGTCGATCCCCAGCTCTTCTTTGAGGTCGAAAAGCGATACCACGGGGTCTACGGCATACACGCCCTCGCCCTCTTGGCGGATTCGCTTCACTTCAACCTCGTCCTCATCGTGAATCTCGCCCACGATTTCTTCGAGAATATCCTCTAAGGTCACCAGGCCCGACACGCCGCCGTATTCATCGACCACGATCGCCATGTGCATCTGCTTGATGCGGAACTCGCGCATCAAGGCCCCGATTTTTTTCGTGCGGGGCACGAAGAACACCGGACGAATGTGGTCTGCAAGGCGGAAGTTCTCTTCGGCCTTCTCCGAAAGCCCCATTAAGGTCATGGTGTGGAGAATACCCTTGATGCTATCGACGTTTTCGTCGTACACCGGGATGCGGCTGAATTTTTCGTGGGTGATTAGGTCCATGACCTCGCGATACCCAGCGCCGATCTCAAGGGCCACGATGTCTACACGCGGGGTCATGACCTCTTTGGCCTGCGTCTCGCGTAAATCGAAGATGGAGCGGATCATCTCCTTCTCCTCTTCCTCTAGGCCCGTACGGTCGGGGTTTTCGCCCTCTTGGTCGGGGTGGGCGTGGTCATCTTTCCCTAAGAACTCAAACCGGGACTCATACCCCAGCTTTTTCAACAGCAACTCGTTCAATTCAAAAACCCACAGGCCAAGGCGGCCCATGAAAAGCCACGAGTAAAACCTCGAGGCGGCGATAGCGACGCCGCCCAGTGAGGGCGCATAGGCTTTGGCCAGGAGCGAAGAGCCCCAGTGTGATATGGTGTAGGTGATGAGGGCGGCCAAGATAAAGCCATAGCCCCACCCCATGCCGCAGAGGTTAAAAAGCAACGCACCAGAAAAGAGCGAACCGGCGTCAGCAAAAAAACGACCGAGGCTTAACCCTTCAAAAAAACCGGGGCGAGTCCAGATCCCCTGCGCCTCTTCGGTCCACTTACGGAAGGCGTGGTCTTTCCCCGAAACGGAGAGGGCCAGATTCTGTTTTTGGTAAAAGGCCAGAGCGGTACGAATCCCGTTGAGCAAAAAGCCCAAGGCGAGGAAAAGCACAAACGGGTAAAAAGCGGAGGCCATTAGAGGGTTCCGTTCGTTATCATCGAGTTCCGCACACTATGCGGAGAAACCGGACGAACGTCCTTTTGGGGCCAATAACTAGGGTCTGGGTCCATATCGGGTGAACTGAATATAATCAACCGCGACGCGCGACCGGGGATCGGGCGGTTTTCTGAGCGGTTGGCTTGGCGTTGGCTTTGGTAGATTTCGTACGGCTGGTTACCGCGGCCTTGGTTGTTTTCGTCGCACCAGCGGGGGCCCGAACCGGCGCCGCCCCGGAGGCCTGATCCGCCACCCCCAAGTAAAAATCCTCTTTCGCGCGCATGATATGGCGCTCGCCCGGCTTCAAATGGTCGTACCCGCACAGGTGCAGCATGCCGTGCACAACAACTCTCCGTAACTCATTGGGATAATTGTTGTTAAATCGCGGAGCTTGACGTTGCGTCTGAGCTGTGGCGATAAAAACCTCACCCGCAAAATCATCTTCATGCCATTCAAACGAAAGCACGTCGGTGACTTTGTCGAGCTTACGGTATGCTTTGTTCAGTTGCCGCACTTTTTCGTCGGAACAAAACACGATGTCGACCGCACCCTTAAGCTTTTCACCGTGCGCTACTTTGCGCGCTAATTGTTGTAAGTCCTTACTGTTCGGAACCTTGTAAGGGTTTACTTTGACGCCATCGGGGGCGTCTTCATACAGGAGCGAAATGGGAAAGCGGGGCATGGTCAGGCCGTGATAGGGAGTGAGCGGTGAGCCTTAATCTTCGTCGCCAGCCCCACCCGAGACGGCGGCATCTTCGGTGCCCCAGCGGGTCAGGATTTCAGAGAGCTTAAGGGCTTGAGCCGCCGAGGAGACCACGAACTTGCTCTTCATCTTGTACTCTCCCCCGCTCTTTTGATACCGGCGGATGGCGTACTTGGGGGCCTTAAAGACGCCCTTCGTCTTGTCGAGATCCTGGTAGCGGAAGATCAACGTGGCCCAGCCGCCCTTGGTCAAGACCTCTTTGCTCAGCTCTTTGACGAGGAGGTTGCCTTCCTCATCTTGGAAGTTCATGGTCAGGTCTTCGACAGTCTCGTTGGACATGGGGCCTCGATGGTCAGGGGACTTGGGACGGAAGGGGGGTACGTTAGAAAAATGGGGGAGCCCCCGCTAGTCGGAAGTCGGACGTCGGACGTCGGAAGGGAAATGGAGAGGACAACATCCAACATCACAGAGTCCACTCCTTTGCTGAAATGGTCCCAAACTGAAAAGAATCGACTGCGTTCCCTTTTCTGCATGGATCAATGTCGAGGTTCGACTTCCGACGTCCGACTTATGACCCCTATGGCCTGCCATCCGGCTATCTTTCCCCTCCATGCCCACTTCCCCCGCTCTCGCAACGTTAGACCTTCTGTCCGCTAAACTCGCCGGTGGCGAGCGCCTCACCCCACAGGACGCCCTGTTCCTCTATACCGAGGCCCCGCTGGAGTGGCTGAAAGACAAAGCCAGCGTGGCGCGGACCGCACGGCACGGCAATGAGGCCTACTTCAACCGCAACATCCATTTTGAACCGACCAACATTTGCATTTACGCCTGCAAGTTTTGTGCGTTTTACCGCCCCCCGAAGGCCATCAATGACCCCGCCAGCGGCGCGTGGGATTACACGCTTGAAGACCTGCGCGCGAAGCTGGCGCAATACCCCCAAGGCTCTTTAACTGAAATTCATATCACCGGGGGTGTTCACCCGGATCGCGGCGTGGAGTACGGTGAGGCCCTGTGCGCGTTCATTAAGAACTTACGGCCCGAGATTCATGTGAAGGCCTTTACGGCCGTCGAGATCGCATACTTCGCCAAGAAGAGCGGCATTACGATCCCCGAGGCTTTGGCGCGACTCAAGGCCGCGGGGTTGGATTCAATCCCTGGCGGCGGGGCGGAAATTTTTGACCCCGAGGTGCGCCAGCGTATTGCGGGCGGTAAGTCGCCGGCACACACCTGGCTTGAAGTGCACGAGATGGTGCACGAGGCCGGGCTATTCTCCAACGCGACGATGCTGTATGGCCACGTCGAAAAGTTTGAACACCGCATCGATCACATGCTGCGCTTGCGCACGTTGCAAGACAAAACCGGTGGGTTCAAGTCGTTCATCCCTTTACGTTACCGCAATGATTCCAACGCCTTAAGTCATTTGGCCGAGGTGATGCCGGAAGACGATTTGCGCAACTATGCCGTGGCGCGCTTGTTCCTCGACAACATCCCTCACCTCAAGGCGTACTGGGCCATGCTGGGGTTGGATTTGGCCACAGAAGCCCTGGACTATGGGGTGGATGATTTGGACGGTACGGTGGATGATACCACCAGGATTTATTCGATGGCCGGAGGGCCAGCCGTGGCGACCGCGTCGGTGAGCGTCTTGGAGGATGCCATTCGGTCTAAAGGTCGGGTTCCGGTGGAGCGTGATTCGGGATATGGGAAAGTTGGTGTGGGCCTTTAAGGGAGCTGTCAGCAAACAGCCATCAGCGATCAGGTCATACAGACCGCCCATTTTTGACTCTGGCTGCAGGAGATTTGGACTTTAGAATGGATTTTGGGGTTTTTTGTGTGTGCTGACAGCTGAAAACTGACCGCTGACCGCTCTTATCCATTGAAAACCGCGCCCGAATGACCTAATTTTGCCCCCTCACGAATTTTGGCCCGGAGCTCAATATGCCGCAGATTAAAGGTAAGCGCGTTGTCATCACCCTCGAGTGCACCGAAGCTCGCGCGCTCGGCGTGCCGCCGTCCCGCTACATGACCACCAAGAATAAGGCCAAGCAGACCGGCCGTTTTGAGCGTCGGAAGTACAATCCGTTCCTCAAGAAGCACACGCTGCACCGCGAAGTCAAGTAATGCCTCGGGGCGCATGCCCCGTGGATCGTTCTTTAATAGGGCCGACTCCTCACGGAGCTTCGGCCTTTTTTGTTTTTTACTTGGAACATTGATTGCCTCCCTAGGCCCCCCTCTCCGGCTTCGCGGGATAGGGGCTGGGGGTGAGGATTGCGTCTAACAACTGTTCCTAGACCCAATTGGTAAACTTTCAGCATGACTACACCGACGACATCAATCTTCACCCGCATCATCGCCGGCGAGATCCCCTGCGAAAAAATCCTTGAGGACGAACAGTTCTTCGCGTTCCTCGATATCCGCCCCATCGCCCCCGGGCACACGTTGGTGGTGCCTAAAGTTCAAATCGATAAGTTGTACGAGGTCGGCGATGACACACTGGCCGCACTAATGCCCTTCGCCGCACGCGTGGCGCGGGCGCTGGAGCAGGCCGTACCGTGCGTGCGCGTCGGTATGATCGTCGCCGGGTTCGAGGTGCCCCATGCGCATTTGCATGTGGTGCCGATTCAAGCCGAAGGCGATCTGTCATTTGCCCATGCGAAAACCGTGACCAAGGATGAACTCGCGGCCGTGGGGCAATCGGTTCGGGCCTTCCTGTAAGCGATCAGCAATCAGCGATCAGCAATCAGCAGTCAGGAAACACAGAACACAGCCCGTCTGGCATGCGATGACGAAAGCTGACGCAGAGACCTGGAGTTCCTGACACCTGATACCTGATAGCTGACAGCTGACTGCTGACTGCTGAAAGCTGACTGCTG